>CAWUWQ010000143.1:0-3353 GCA_963926065.1 uncultured Algoriphagus sp. | reverse complement strand
GATATGCAATTGTCCAACGCCAAACTGGTTCAGCGTGGTATCAATATGATAATGGAAGCTACTGGGTTGGATGAGGGGAGAGCTAAAGAATTACTCCTTAGTGAAGGTTCTGTTCGAAAAGCCACAGCTTATTATTATTCAAATCTTTAGTTAGGTTTATTTTTGAAGTTGCTGGTTTTTTTCAAGGTATAGCACGTATCTTTGCAGCCCGATTAAGCTTTTGAAAGTCAATTGCTTATTTAATAAAAACAAATACAGCAGTGATGCTGCATACTTATGAAAAATAATAATCCGAAAAAGCCTTTTTTCAATAAAGGGAAAAAAGAAACTTCAGACTCAAAAGGATTCAAAGGTGGTTTTAAGAAAAAATCAACCAATTCAGAATTTGACCTCTCTGAGGGAGAAAAAAAGGGATTTGGAAAGAAATCTACATTTGCAGGAAAAAAGGACGGCCCAGCAAAAAGTTTTGATCAAAAAGAAAATAGATTCGATAATTCTACGTCAAGCGAATCCTCTCAAAAGAAATTTTTTAAAAAATCCAGTGATACTGATTCAAGAAATCAGAAGCCAGCTACGTTTGGAGCAAACCGTTTTTCATCTGGAAATGAAAAAAGATCCGATAAACCTTTTAATAAGGATTTTAAATCTGGAAAATCTTCTGGCTCATCGAAGGATGAAGGTAAAGTCTATAAAGGTAGAGGGAAAGATCAGCAGCCTATTTATGAGCCTGGAACGCCGGTTTATAAGAAGGAGAGTAAGGGACCGAAAGGTTTTGGGAAGAATCGATTTGTCGATCAAGACACGAATTTAGACCGTCCCGACTATAAGTTTGACAGTCTTCCTTCCAAGAAGAAAAAGCTTGAACAGAGCGAAGAAGGATTGATTAGACTCAATAAGTTTATCTCGAATTCTGGGATCTGCGGTCGTCGTGAGGCTGATCAACTGATCGCTCAGGGCTTGATTACCGTGAATGGAGAGATTTGCACTGAGATGGGTAGAAAAGTAAAGCGAACAGATCGAGTGGTCTATCAAGGGAGAAAAATCAATCCTGAGAAGCCAGTTTACGTTCTGCTAAATAAACCGAAAGATTTTATCACCACAACGGAAGATCCAATGGATCGAAAAACTGTGATGAACTTGGTTGGGAATGCTTGTGAAGAGCGTATTTTCCCAGTTGGACGACTCGATCGCAATACCACAGGATTACTATTGTTTACGAATGATGGTGAACTAGCTGCTAAGCTTTCTCATCCCTCAAATGAAATCAAGAAAATCTACCAAGTCTCGCTTGACAAACCCTTAACCAAAAATGATGAAGAGGCAATTATCAATGGTTTGACACTCGAGGACGGAGAAGTTTCTGTAGATGATTTGCAGGTGTTGTCCTTGGATAGAAAAATCATGGGATTGGAGATTCATGTTGGAAGAAACAGAATCGTAAGAAGAATTTTTGCACATCTAGGCTATGATGTGACAGCTCTTGATCGGGTAATCTATGCTGGTTTAGATAAAAAGGACCTGAAACGAGGGCATTATAGATTTCTATCGGAGCAAGAAGTAATCAGACTGAAATTCTTTATTTGATCAAAAAGCTCCGAGAGGAGCTTTTTTTATATGAAACCTTTCAAGGCTTTTTCCAAATCACGTTTGGTAATGACTCCCCCTTTTCGCCAGAGGATTTTCCCTTTTTTAAAGAGGATATAGTGTGGAATAGATCGGACAGCAAATTGTTGAGAAAGCTGTGGCTGCTTATCTACATTAATTTTGAGCAGTTTTACTTTTCCTCCAAGCTCAGAAAGAACTTCTTCAAGGACAGGATTCATAGTTTGGCATGGGCTACACCAATCCGCATAGAAATCTACTAATATTGGCTCCTGACTTTTTGAGATAATCTCTTTGGTATTTTTCTTTGGCATTTTTCAAAAAAAAGCCTTCTGATGAATTTCAGAAGGCTCTTAAATTACTATTTTTTTATTATTAGTTCCCTACTGGAGGAGTAGGAAGCTTAAGGTTAAGCTTTGTAAGTACCAACTCAGTGAACTTATCCTGCTCTTTAGTATAAAGAAGGATCGGAGATTGTCCGGCAGTCTCTGCGAAGATATGTGTGTAGTTGTTTTCTGCAGCTACAGCATTAATTGCATTCACCACTTTAGTCTGGACAGGCTCAAGCAGCTCTCCTAGCTTTCGCTGATAAGACACTTGCGCATCTTGCTCATACTTTTGAAGGTCGTTCTGGATTTTGGTCAATTCAGCCTCTTTAGCAGTTCTAGCCTCTTCAGTCATGGTCTGTGCCGCCTGCTGGTAAGTCTGAACCTGGCGCTGGAAATCAGCAGCCTTAGTCTGAATGTTCGTTTGCAATTGGGTCTGATAGTCTTGAATATCAGCTCCAATTTGCTCCATTTCAGGCATCAAATCCATTATGAATTCAACATTGGTGTACCCGATTTTAATCTCTTGCGCCTGAGCGACAAATCCTGCGCAAAGCAATACTACTGCGGAAAGGATAACTTTTACTTTCATCATTTTTTGGTTCTTTTATTTGTTGTCTTCTATTCCTAATTCTTCCAAAACAAATTCAGAGTAATCATGTCTAGGGTCAGTCCAGATAATTGCAGAAGGATCTGCAGCCTTATCAAATAACATCCCCAGATTGTTTCTTCTGGTCACTCGTTCGATCGCATCATAGATTTTCGATTGAAGTGGCTGAAGCAATTCTGCTTGTTTTTGGAAATATTGTCCATTAATCCCAAAAATCCGACTATTGAATTCTTGGGATTCCTTTTGTTTTAATTTGATTAGTTCCAGCCTTTGCTGATACATTTGTTCTGTCAATAAAACCTCTTCTGCTTTCAAGAGCGTAGATAGGTCTTTAATCTCTTTATCCAAACCCTGTGCCTGTTTTTTCCACTCGGTACTGATATTTTCAAGTTCATCTTGGATTACTTTATAATCCGGATGCTTATTTAGGATGTATTCAGAATCGATATAACCGATCTTTTGAGCGGTTATATTCCTTGCTGAAAGCATTATGAGCAGTAAAAATACTATTTTCAGCGATTTATCCATGCTTATGTTTTGGTTTCTAATTTGGATTTAACTCCAAACGATTCAACATTCAAATTTTGCATAAATTAACTAAAACTTGCTAGAATTAGACTTATCTGAATTGCTGTCCAATGGTAAAGTGAAACTGAGGACCACTTCTTTTGGTTTGACCTGGTATTGGATCAAATCCATAACCCCAATCAATTCCCAAGAGTCCAAACGCTGGCATAAATATTCTTGCGCCCATACCTGCTGATTTTTTCAAGTCATAAGGGTTGAAATCTTTGTAAGATCCCCAGTTATTTCCT
>CAWUWQ010000142.1:0-2907 GCA_963926065.1 uncultured Algoriphagus sp. | reverse complement strand
GGAGCAAAGTAGAGGCTGCAGGTAAGAAAACAAAAGCCGCATTTGCAAGAGAAATCGGAGTAGGATACCAGACTTTTATTAACTGGTTGAGAAGTTAAAAACCTATTATATCATAAAAAGAGGCTGTTTTTGCAGCCTTTTTTTTTATGCCTTATTAATTCTACTAGACCAAAAGAGTGCACCGATAAATTCCAAAATGCTGAAACCTAAAGGAATGAATTTAGAATTAAACTGGAGAAGGGATTAGAAAGTAAGGAGAAAAACTCAGCAATGTAAAATTTTAGGGAATTTGTAATTTTTTCAATAACCAAAACCTGTCACTTTGACTACTTGCAAGAAAAAAGTGCATACATACAAGCACTAAAGATACACTTACTAACCATTCATAATCCTATTGGTGATATTATAGGTTAAAAATAGCTTGCTGTTGCTGGTTAGCGATAGCGATAATAATGGGTTGGGGAAATTGCCGGGAGGAGGATCATGTGCTGACTCTTTACTCCACTTATCCATTTGATCTTGATTGCTCAATTCCACTTTGTTAATAGTGATATAATTAGTTCATTATTTGCTTTTGAAAGAGATCAAATAAATTTTTTCATCCTCGTGACAATAATATTTTTATTTGAGATTCTTTTAGAAGGCAATTTCTTGATCCTTTTTGATATTTTGCTCTTCTGAATATGGTCGCGTTAAAATGTCGATTCATTTGACTTTAATCCCTTAAATTAAAGAAATTCATCATGCTCTCATGATTGTGTATTTCCACATTGCTTCCTATAAGTTCCCGCTCTTCGGATAATCTGATTATTTTTGTAAAAAATAATCGTTTTGGAATTAGCAGATTTAGCAAAAAAAATAAAAAGGGATGGCATTCTCCATCTCAAAGAAGGAAACGGAAAAGTGATGACCTTTATGAAGCCAGAGGATTGGGAGCTATCTAAAGGGAAAGATTGGATCTTTTTGATTTTTGAGCTGTTTCAAATCCGAACTATATGTGAGCCATTTTCTGAAGTTTCACTAGATATTGTAGAGTTCGCTTCGAAGCCAACAATTTATCATAGTCCCCCAAATCGAGTTTTGAAGACTCCACCCTTAGAGGATGGGAACTTGAAATTTTCTATAATTAGAGAGCCTAGTTGGAATAAATTTCTCTTTCAACTTTCTCAGCCGATTCTGGTCAAACTGGATACCAATGAGAAGGTGTTTGATGAGACTACATTGGTATTTCCATTATTCAGTCCTAATGTCAAAGAGCTCATGCTAGGAGCGGAGGGGGATGTAAAAATTATCAAGGGATGAATTTTAAATCACAGCTAGATGAAGTTGAGGTTTTTTCTAAAGTGGCCCAAGCTGCCAAAAATCTTAGATTAGAGACCTATGTAGTAGGTGGATTTGTTCGAGATTTAGTTCTTGGACGACCTTGTAAAGACATTGATTTCACTTGTGTGGGTAGTGGGATCAAGCTTGCTGAAGAAGTTGCGAAGCAGTTCGACTACCATGTTCCACTTTCTGTGTTTAAAAATTTTGGGACGGCCATGCTCAAGATTGAGGAGTATGAACTCGAGTTTGTAGGAGCCAGAAAGGAATCTTATAGATTAGAGTCGCGAAAACCAATCGTGGAAGACGGTACGTTGCAGGAGGATCTGGAACGAAGAGATTTCACCATCAATGCGATGGCCATCTCTTTGAATGAGGGAAATTTTGGAGATTTAATCGATCCCTTTGCAGGATTAGTGGATATCAAAAAAAAGATCATTCGTACGCCGCTTGATGCTTCGATTACTTTTTCGGACGATCCACTTCGAATGCTTCGTGCAGTTAGGTTTGCCTCTCAGTTGGATTTTGATATCGAGCCAGACACCTTTTTTGCTTTATCTGATAATGCCTCGCGATTAGAAATAATTTCATTAGAGCGGATTATTCTTGAGTTAAATAAAATTATTCTGGTTAAAAAGCCTTCCTATGGATTCAAATTGCTTTTTGCCGGTAAATTATTGCAGGAGTTTTTTCCAGAAATGGTCGCGCTTCAAGGTGTAGATTCAGTAGATGATAAGTCGCACAAGGATAATTTCTATCATACGCTTCAGGTCTTGGATAATGTCTGTCAAGTTAGTGATGATCTGTATTTGCGATGGGCTGCGATCCTTCATGATATTGCTAAGCCGGCCACGAAACGCTTCAATAATAAAGTTGGTTGGACATTTCATGGACATGAAGACAAAGGTGCTCGAATGGTTCCTGAAATCTTCAGACGTTTGAAATTGCCAATGGATGAGCGAATGAAATATGTGCAAAAGTTGGTTCGCCTTCATTTACGTCCAATTGCTTTAATCAAAGATGAGGTGACTGATTCTGCTTTGAGGAGATTACTTTTTGATGCTGGGGATGCCATCGATGATCTCATGAAGCTTTGCCGGGCAGATGTGACTTCGAAGAACAATAAAAAAGTAAAACGCTACCTTGAAAATTTCGATAAAGTAGACGAGAAGCTGTTGGAAGTAGAAGAAAAAGATCAAATGCGTAATTTCCAGCCTCCTATTTCTGGTGAAGAGGTCATGCAAGCCTTCAATCTCGAGCCTTCAAAAATTGTAGGTGAGATCAAAGAAGAGATTAAAGAAGCTATATTGGAAGGTCGAATTCATAACAATCCAAATGAGGCACGCGAATTGATGATTCAAATCGCCAAAAAGAAGGGATTGGACCCCGTAAATAACCCCTAAGTAAACAATCAAATAAAAACTATACTAAAAAATGAAGCACGTTTTATCTCTGCTGATTCTGGTGATTTTCGCTAGCACATCCTTCGCCCAAACTACAGATTCGGTTGCCCCAAAATTGGATCCCAATACTAAGAAAGTGTTGAATATTCAAGATCAATCAGCTTATCAATTAGCAATGCGGTAC
>CAWUWQ010000141.1:0-8057 GCA_963926065.1 uncultured Algoriphagus sp. | reverse complement strand
TTATGCCTCGAATGGTGTTCCAGAGCATTCGGATAATGGATTCGTGAGAAATGTGGACAATTGGTATTACAGTGCTAAATCTCGGCTTCGATATAAATTAGATCAGGGCGGCGAATGGATTCGGGATAGCACGGAGTTTCGGGGGCAATGGGGAATCTCTCAGGATAATAAAGGTCGTCTGATCTATAATTATAATTGGTCGCAACTACATGGCGATTTGGTACCTGCAAATTATCTATCAAGAAATCCCAACCATACACCCACCACAGGAATCGATCATGGATTGACCATTGACCGAAAAATCTATCCCATCCGCTCCAATCCGGCGATCAATCGAGGATACATTCCAAGTACTTTAACTGAAGCCGGAAGACTTCTCGAATTCACTTCGGCCTGTTCCCCGACGGTCAATCGCAGTCATCTTTTCCCGGAGGAATACTTCGGAAATATTTTCGTGATGGAAAATGCTGGAAATCTCGTCAAGCGTAATGCGGTGAGCCAAAATGGTTTCACTTTGGAAGCGACTGACCCTAATTCAGGGCGGGAGTTTATGGCATCAACGGATGAGCGATTTCGCCCCGTTCACGGCACAATGGGTCCGGATGGAGCACTTTACATTGCAGATATGTACCATGGGATTGTGCAACATGGATCTTATATGACTCCTTATTTGAAGGAGCAAACTTTGGAGCGAGGATTAGATCTGCCAGTGCATTTGGGTAGAATCTGGCGAATAGTTCCTAAGGATTGGAAACCCGAACCTTTCCCTAAACTTGCCGAAGAAAGCAACACAGAATTGATTAGCAGACTTTCCCATCCGGATGGTTGGCATCGTGATATGGCGCAGCGACTTTTGGTCGAGCGAAACGATCCGACTTCAATTGAGGATTTGGTAGCCCTTGCTAAAAATGGAGCTAGTGAATTGGGGAGATTTCATGCACTTTGGACGCTGGAGGGAATGAATGGGTTAAACTCAGATTTGCTTTTTGAGACGCTGGGAGATCAAAATCCTTTACTAAAAAACACATCACTTAGACTACTTGAGCCTTTTGCTCAAACCAATCAAGAAACTCTGAATAAGCTAGAAGCGAGAATGGCTGAGCTTTCCAAAACTAGTGAGGTGACCGAAGGATTGCAGCTAGCCTTGAGTAGCGCATCACTCAGTGAGAAAGCTTCTGCTCAGGTATTGGCAAGTGTTTTAAATTCTTTTGGGGATCAGGCTTTAATTCAAGATGCAGTCATGAGTAGTTTGTCTGATCGAGAATATGGTTTCTTAGCTCGACTTTGGGAATTACCAAATTGGGAAAATGCGGACCAAAACAAGGCGATTTTCTTGGAGACTTTGACAGCAGCTATCATGAAAAGAGGGGATGATCGAGAAATTAAATCCCTATTGGCAATGGTTGGTGCAGGAGACTCTGAATTGAATTGGAAGCAAGAAACCGTTTTGGTAGGAATGGCCATTCAAGCTGGAAATGCCCAAAATCAAGCTCTAGTGTTATTGGCAGGAGAGCCAGATTTATTCAAACGAACTGATTTGCCAATTGATCAAAACAAACTTAAGGGGTTGAAAAGGCGATTTAGCTGGCCGGGCTATGTTCCAGAAGCGATGCTTGTTTCGGTAAGTTCGCTGGATGAAAAAGCCCAGATTCAATTTGCCGATGGGCGTAAAAAATACCTGGTCAGTTGTGCTGGATGCCATGGCTCCAATGGCAAAGGAGTGCAGCGAATGGCTCCACCTTTAGCAGGTTCGGATTGGGTTTTGGGAGATGAAAAACGACTGGCATTGATTATTCTCCATGGCCTTGAAGGACCTATTGAGGTAGATGGTAAGAAATACGATGCGCCTGAGATTTTGCCGGTAATGCCCTCACATTCCACCATGGATGATGGTAGTATTGCTGCGATCCTGACCTATGTACGAAATGAGTGGGGGAATACAGCTCCTCCGATCAAAAGTGGTCTAGTGTCCGGTACCCGTCATACCTCTCAGGGCCGAGTCTATCCTTGGAGTCCTGCCGAGTTGAATAAGCATATTCAATCACTCGCCGAGCCTAAAACTGAATAATATATCCACCCAAAAACCTTAACACTTTGAACAAGTCATCCAATTCTATTCGCTCAGACCGTAGGACATTTCTAAAGACCTCTAGTCTTGGATTAGCGGCATTAGCATTTCCATTTCCGGTGATTCCAGATTTTATGAAAGGAATACCAATGGGTATTGTCGTTCACTCCTATGGCGCAAGGTGGCATTCCAAAGTGGATAGCAACACCTATCCGGGCTTTGATGATGCGATTGATCTCATGAATCACTGTCATCAAATCGGTGCAGGAGGAATCCAAGTTGGAGTGAGTGGATGGCAGAATGACTTTGCGAACAAAGTGCGAGACCAGCGCGAAAATCTTGGGATGTATCTCGAAGGAAGTATAGGATTGCCAAAGACAAAAGAAGATGTCCCGGCTTTTGAGGCCGAAGTGAAAGCTGCCAAAGAAGCTGGAGCAACAGTCCTTCGAACAGTATGCCTAAGCGGGCGTCGCTATGAGAATTTTCATTCTATTGAAGAATTCAAAAGCTTTAAAAGCCAAGCGATAAATTCCATTCATTTGGCAATTCCGATTATTGAAAAGCATAAAATCAAACTGGCAGTCGAAAATCACAAGGATTGGAAAGCTGCTGAGTTAGCCACAATAATTCGGGATATTGATAATGAATGGTTGGGTGTCACCTTGGATTTCGGGAACAATGTTTCCTTGCTTGAAGATCCAAATGAAGTAATCAAGATTCTTGCTCCGCTGGCTTTTTCTACCCACATAAAAGATATGGGAGTGAAAAAGTATACCGATGGCTTTTTGCTTTCGGAAGTCCCACTTGGCGAGGGAATCGTAGATGTGAAAGCTGGCGTGAACCTATGCCGAAAATTAAATCCGGACCTTACTTTCAGCTTGGAAATGATCACCCGTGATCCTTTGAAAATCCCATGTTTGACTGAGGATTATTGGGCTACTTTTGATGAGATGAAAGGAGTCGAATTCGAAAAAGTAATGGCTATGATTGAAAAGAACGAATTCAAAACCGATCTTCCAAGTACAAGTAATTTGGATTCAGAGGGAAGATTAGCCTTTGAAGAAGCAAATGTGTTGGAGTGTTTGAAGGTCTCGCGAAAAATAATTTAGTGTAGTACAAGGTATCAAGTACAAAGTACCATGTTTTAGAGATAAGAGATTGAGAGAATAAGAGATAAAAAAATCAGATCGAGAATAGAAATACGAACAGATTGCTTCGGATTGGAATGATTTTCTAAAAATTTAGAAGGTTATTAAATCCTCGCAATGACGATAATTAAACCTAAAATAAACCATGAATCAAGCAACCGATTTCAACCAATTACCAGGAGTTAAACTTTTCGATCTCAGCGGACAAGCTGCAATTATCACCGGAGGCTCCAAAGGCCTTGGGCTGGCTATGGCCGCAGGATTAGCCTCAGCGGGATCCAATATTATGCTTGTAAGTAGAAATGGAAAAGAAGGAGCTGAATCAGCTGAAGCACTGGAGAAGGAATATGGAGTGAAAGCAATTTCTTTTGCTGCAGATGTGACCGATGAAGCTAAAATGGAAGAGATGGCAAAAATAGCTTTCGATACTTTTGGGAGGATAGATACGCTGATCAATTCTGCCGGAATCAATATACGAGGTGCGATCGATGAACTTACCTATGATGAGTTTGATCAGGTGATGAAGATCAATGTCAACGGAACATGGCTAGCAGCGAGAGCGGTTACCGCTTACATGAAGAAAGCTCAAAAAGGCGCAATTATCAATCTGGCCAGTACGCTTGGATTAGTTGGTTTGGCTAATCGAACCCCTTACACTTCCAGCAAAGGAGCGGTAGTCCAAATGACCAGAGGCTTAGCTTTGGAGTTGGCTCCTTTTGGAATCACTGTAAATGCGATCTGTCCAGGACCATTTTTGACTGAGATGAATCTTCCGATTGCCGATACAGAAGAAGGCAAGAAGTTTATTGTTGGGGCTACAGCTTTGGGTCGCTGGGGTAGACTCTCGGAAATTCAGGGAGCTGCGATTTACTTAGCTTCTGCAGCAGGTACTTATATGGTAGGTTCTATGCTAACAGTCGACGGAGGCTGGACAGCGAGGTAAGTATCCTTGTGAATTAGAAGTTCAACTTCTAATTCACAAGGATACCTAATTTAATCCACTTTGAGAACCAATTATAAATTCGAAAATTCGGATTTACCAATTTGATAGATGAATCTATTTATAGGTTTTAGAAAGATGTATATCCGCAATTGCAACAATAAAAGGTAAAAAGCGACTTAATGTATGGTAAACAATGGCAATGCTGGTACTTCCGTAACCCGTCATCGATCTTCCAGCCAGATAGCCAAAGAAGAAGAGGTCAATAGCATTATTGCGGATAATCAGATAAGAAATTAAGTTTTTAACCCACCACCAAGCTCAACACATACACCAAGGTAATCGCTGTGGTTCCTGCGATCATGGTACCAAGGCTATGCGAGAGATTTCCCTGTTTGGTACTCATGCCTGAGAGTTGCGTGACCACCCAGAATCCACTGTCATTGGCATGGGAAATCCCCAAAGCGCCAGCTCCGATTGCTATGGTGGTAAAAACTTTCATCGTTTCAGAATCCAACCCCAATGGTCCTAAAATCGGAGCAATAATGGAAGCAGTAGTGATCATGGCGACAGTAGTGGAACCTTGCGCAGTCTTCAGTCCAAAGGCAATCAGAAACGGAAGGAAAATCCCCCAATTCGCATCGCTCATAGTGGAGGTAACCAATTCACCAACTCCCGAATTTTGGAGCATTTTCCCAAAAACTGCTCCTGCTCCGGTTATTAAAATTACTGGTGCTGCCAATAAGATCGCTTCTCCAATCCATCCTGAAGAAGAAAGTAATTTTCGATCAAATTTTTTCGGTAAAGTGAATGACAAAATTGCCCCAATTAAAAGAGCAATTACCGGAGTTCCGAGAAACTGAATGACTTTTATCAAGCCACTTTCTCCCAATGGTTTAGTCGGGTAATTGGCGATTGAGGCGATAATAATCAGAGTCAATGGCACTAAAATTGGGACTAGGGAACTGATGAATTTTGGCCTGTCCTCCTTTTTTATTTCTTTTTCATTGGCGACCAATACAGGTTCTAAAGGGATTTTGGTCACCCACTTTTGAACAAAAATATAAAGTGGAATCAAAGTCAAGAGCGACACCAAACCTCCATAGAAAATCACCTGACCTAGGTCAGCGCCCAAAATCCCAGCGGTTGCGATTGGACCCGGAGTAGGAGGGACTAGCGAGTGACTTGCCATAGCACCTAGCGACACAGCTACAATTGTTGCTGCATAAGAAATCCCGCTTTTCGAAGAGAGCGACTTTGCAATGGGATTGAGCATAATGATAGTGCTATCCCCAAAAACAGGAATAGAGAGTATCCAGCCACTGAGCATGAGGGATAGATTCACGGATTTTTCGCCAACCCATTTCAAAACTTTCTCTGCGATAACCATCGCACCCCCCGTTTTTTCTAAAAATGTCCCTAAAATCACTCCAAGTAAAATCAACAATCCCACACTTCCCAATACTCCTCCAAATCCATCAGAAATCGACTTGATGATCAAATCAGGAGACATTCTCATCATCAATCCATAAATAATGGCTCCGACAAAAAGTGCCAGAAATGGATGGATGTCAAACTTGATGATGGCAATCAGAATCAGCGCTAAAGCGATGCCGATAATCAGAAGGGTGAGCATTTTGGGTTGGTTTTGGGTTTGAGCATTCCATAGGAAATTTGGTTTCCTACTGCTATTAGATCAAAATCTAAGGAAAAAATACCCGTAAACCACGCCCATTTATCAAGTTTTTGAACAATAGTGCTTTTTCATTTGGTGTAACAATGAATAGGTTCTCGGCTAATGGATGGTAAGAATGGAAAACTGAAATATTTTAAGCAAATTAGGACAACTTGAAAATAATTCCGTAAAACCCGGACTTTAAGATTAACTCAACCTTGCTCCACCATGAAGAATAACATCAACTTTATCTTTGGCTTTTTGGCTATTTTGATATTTGGTTGCAGTCAAAAGAATGCCCAAGAAAGTAAATTTGCTCTTTTACCAAATCCAAAGTCGATTAGCATTTCTATCGCATCCTCAATTTCTCCGGATGATCTTAGACTCGAATTTGAGCAAGCTAAAAACCAGTTTATCTCCGGCAAGCCTGTGGAAGACTTAGAAGGTGAAATCATCCAATTTGAGCTCGATCCTAACTTGACGGGAAACGAAGAGGTATATAAACTTGATATTTTTGAAACTGAGATTTTCTTGAAAGCACAGACGCCAGCAGGATTTTGGAATGGTCTGATGACGCTGGGTCAATTACTTCAGGATGCAGAAGACCGGGGAATCAATCTTCCGGGGCTTCAGATTATTGATGAGCCTGCGCTCGCTTACAGAGCAGTCCACCTGGATGTCAAACATCATTTGGAGAAAAAAGAATATTATTTTGAACTGATGGATCGATTGGCTGCTTTGAAAATCAATGGAATCATCATCGAGATTGAGGATAAGCTTGCGTATCAAAGGCAACCAGTAGTAGGTTCTTTAGATGCTTTTTCCATTGCAGCGTGGAGGGAAATCAGCGACTATGCCATGGCTCGAAATATTCGGATAAGTCCATTGGTTCAGGGATTGGGCCATGCTTCTTTTATTCTAAAGCATCCAGAATATCAAAACCTCCGAGATGATCCTGAGAGCGATTGGGCATTTAACCCTCTTGACGAAAAGACCTATGAAGTACAATTTGATTTGTATTCCGATGCCTTGGAAGCTTTTCCCCATGCAAATTTCCTCCATGTAGGAGGAGATGAGGTCAATACCACTGGTCGTGGAAGCGGGAAATCTGCCTTGGAACTGCAATTGACTTGGCTCAATCGGGTCAGTGAATATGCCGCAGGAAAGGGTTTGACACCTATCTTTTGGGATGATATGCCACTAAAAAATGCTGAATTGTACGGTACGATTTATAATAAAGAGCTTACCGCATCGGAAGTGGATAGTATTTGGAATGCAAATGAAAATCGGTTGAATGCATATATCGATAAGTTTCCTAAAAACTGCATTTACATGCGCTGGAATTATGACATTCCGGAGTCACCTGGTAATTCTAAGGCGATGCAATGGTTTACCAAAAATGGCTTCCAAGTCATGGGAGCTACGGCTGGTCAGACCCGATGGAACTTGATGCCACAGGATCAAAGCAATGCCAAAAATATCCGTGACTTTGCCAAAAGCTCCATTGAAAGTAAAACTTCTGGACTTTTGCTGACACTTTGGGACGATGATTCTCCGCATTTCGAATTGTATCAGCGGGGTATTGCCATGTTTGCCGAATACACTTGGACAGGCGACCAACGAACAATTCCCGAAATTCAACAGGCATTCCGTCAGCTTACCTTTGGGCCTGAACTGGTTTCAGAGGAATTGGCATTTGTCGATTTGCTTGAAGAGCCAGTAGCTTTCTGGAAAAATGCACTCCTGGATGGAAAAGATAGAAACCGACTGAGAGCGATGGACAACCCTGTACAAGAAGCTTTGATCTCCCTTCCAAATCCCGATTCGACTGGAAAATGGATTGTCAAATACGGAGAAAGAATTACTAAAGCAGAAGAAAACCTGGCTCAAGTCAATAAAGTGTTGGAGCGAATAGCGGAGTCCAAAAAGCTAGCAAAGCGAAACGTTTATACCCTTGAAGTCTATGAGCAAGTGGCACAGGCGGTCCAGTTTTCCAACCGTGCATTGATCACTTTGGCTGAATTGGATGATCCTTCAGGAGAAAAACGGGCCATGGCCGAGCAAAAACTGAAAGGGATGGCAGCGGAATGGACGGCTATTCAATCGGACTTGGAGAAAGTCTATGGAAAGACTAGGCAGCTCAATAAGCCTGTTGAATACATTTTGGATCAGGATCACCATCACCATTTGGCAAATCAGGCCAAAAACTTCAGTGATTGGCAGTTT
>CAWUWQ010000140.1:0-4440 GCA_963926065.1 uncultured Algoriphagus sp. | reverse complement strand
GTGCTATATAACACAATCAAAAAAATAAATAAAATGCCTAATAATCTCCTCGACATAAGTTAATGCTCCTTCCCTAAAGATAAATTACTCATTATGAGCTAATGTTTAGGAGATTGAATTTTTAAATGTGGATTTAGAAACAACTAGGGCTTATGATCGGATCCAATCAAATTCGTCTCAATCCTGCTACGACTGAATACCTAAAATTTCTCAATCATAAACAGATTGACCCACAATCAATAATAGTACCAAAGGGTTTTAAGCAATACTATTTCCTTGGATTAGAGATCCAATACCACCTGATTTTTGATCAAATCTTCAAACTCTTCCCTTTTCCGGATCAGTTTGGCTTCCTTTTTCCAGACTAATACTTCTGCTGGCCGGAGTCTTGAATTATAATTGGATGCCATGCTAAAACCATAAGCTCCGGCATTTTTGATTGAGATCAAATCCCCAGAGCTGACCTCAGACAGGCTACGATCTGCGGCCAAAGTATCTGTCTCACAGATATATCCAACAACATTATAACGCTTAGGATTACCTTCAGGATTACTCAAATTATATACTCCATGATATGCGCCGTACAGCATCGGTCGGATCAAGTGATTCAATCCTGAATCCACGCCCACGAATGTCAGTTGAGGAGTTTGCTTCACCACGTTGGTTTTCACCAGTAAATACCCAGATTCACTGACCAAAAATTTTCCCGGCTCAAGCCAAAGCTCCAATTCCCGACCGTATTGCCTACAAAACTCTTGGAAGGCGGCAGTGACTTTGCTTCCCACTTCAAAAACGTCAGTTGTCACATCCCCAGGCTTATACCCAACCTTGAATCCTCCCCCAAAGTCTAAAAATTTCAGATCTGGAAACTTAAACGCTAAATCGAAGAGCACATTTCCACCTTTCAAGAAAACCTCTGCATCCAAAATGTCAGAACCTGTGTGGACATGAAGCCCAGTAATCAGTAACTTGTAATCAGCCACAACCGCAAATACTTCCTCTAGCTGATGGATGGAAATTCCAAATTTACTATGGATATGACCAACAGATATATTTGCATTTCCGCCTGCCATGATATGTGGATTTATTCGAATACAAACCGGAACTGTATTCCCATAAGTTTGACCAAACTGAGCCAAAATGGATAGGTTATCCAAATTGATCATTACGCCCAAATCCACTGCTTGCTGGACTTCCTCAAAACTGACGCAGTTTGGGGTGTACATAATCTCATTTGGAAGAAATCCCGCCAATAAGCACAATCGAACTTCTTCTATCGAAACCGCATCGACCCCTGCACCGGAAGCTCTAACCACTTTTAAGATCGATATATTTGAAAGCGCTTTAGTCGCATATTTGATCTTCAACGGAACGCCATTAAATGCATCTTGCAAGGCTTTAATTTGGCTAACAATCTTATCTCCATCGTAGACATAGACTGGTGTCCCAAATTGTTGAGCGATGGATTTTAGGCTGATTCCTTGAATTTTAGAGGGATTTTGAACTGAGGACATAATTTGAAATTTGACCTCAAAGATAGTTAAAACAAAAAAAAAGGAGGTAAAAACCCCCTTTTTAAATATTTAAATGTAATTAATAAACCTCGCGAAAGGTACAGTAATTTACTACTCACATACTATCAGCGGAAAATGAATATGAGTTTAACACCAGTTAAATATTGTTAACCAAACGACTGAGCCTCATTATAAAATTAAATTTGTTCAATGTCCAAACGCTCGATTATTCTTATCATAGTACTCATGTCCCTGTCTAGCTTCGGCTTGATCGGCTTCCAATACTATTGGGTAAGAAATGCAATTAGCATTAATCGCGAACGATTTGATCAAAACGTCTTACAAGCGCTTAGCAGTACAGTAGATGAACTGGAGAAGGTACAAACCAGAAACACCATCTTTTCAACCTTAATGCAGGATTCTGTTTTTCAGCAATCTATTTTTCAAAAAATCGAGCCAATAGAATATCAGATCAGCCAAAGGCCAAGCTATCGAAAACGGCCTTCTTTGATAGATACCATATTCAAAGGTACTGCCCCTGAATTGAGCCCTACATTCCGCAGGATTCTTGAATCCCAAGGGGTTAACATCAATATTCTCGAGGAATTAGAACAATTTTTTGCCTTTATGACTCCAGAGCAAGCCTCTAAACTTTTCACACCCGATGAAATGGAGGTTCTTCTTCAGGAAAAAGAGCGGCAGTTTCAATATTTAAATGAAATCGAAAAATCTCAACGAGCAATCAGAAATTCCCAACCCTCCAGTTTCCCTCAAGTAATTTCAGATTTCAATATTTCACTTTCAGATGACGCATTGGATAAAATCCGAAAGGCTAATTTGAAAATCGATATCGCAAATCAAACCGTCGATGAAATCATGGCAGGCCAAAAGGCAATTCTGGATCGACTGGATACCACTGAGGTTAGAAGAATAGTCCGCGGTCATTTACTTGAGCGAGGAATCTCAGAAAGTTTTGAGTTGGGACTGCTTAAAGACGATGGACTCTTTCTTCCAATTGGAGAAGTAGCCCAACAGTTTACGTTAGTTCAGCTGGGAATCCAAGCCAAGCTTTTCCCGAATGACATTATGGGAAAAAATAATTTCCTCTATATCTATTTTCCAGAAAAAGGCAACTACATAGCGCGGCAAGTTTGGCTTCCAATCTCAAGTTCGTTGATTTTCATAGGAGTTATTATCTTTTGTTTCATCTATGCGATCAAGGTTATCATTCGTCAGAAGGCCCTCTCTGATATCAAAAATGACTTTATCAATAATATGACTCATGAGTTTAAGACCCCACTAGCTACTGTGAGTTTGGCTGTAGAAGCACTTCAGGATCCCGAACTATCCTCCCATGACAAATTTAGAAAGCGGTATTTAGGGATCATTAAGGATGAAAATAAACGCTTAGTCGCACAGGTAGAAAACGTTCTTCAAGCTGCTGCGTTAGATAAAAAGGATTTCAACCTCAAACTAGAGCCTTTAAATCTTTCGGAAATATTAGAATCGACAGTAGATCATTTCGCACTCTTAATTGAAAAACGAGGTGGGGAGATCAAATTTGATAATCAATTGAAAGACGCAGAAATAGAGGGAGACCGTTTTCACCTCACTCATATTTTCAACAACCTGTTGGATAACGCAAATAAATACTCGCCCGACAAGCCAAAAATTGAAATTCAGGTCACCGCTAATTCTGAGCAGTTTTCCATCAAAATAAAGGATCATGGCATCGGAATGAGCAAGGATTCCCAGCGTAAGATTTTCGATAAATTCTATCGGGTACCTACTGGAAATATTCACGATGTTAAAGGGTTTGGCTTAGGGTTATCTTACGTAAAAACTATGTTAGAAGCTCATAAAGGCACTATTTTTGTTGCTAGTGAGCCCGGAAAAGGAAGCACATTTACCATTAATTTACCAAAAACACAATGAGTAAAGTCAGACTATTAGTCGTCGAAGACGATCCGAACTTAGGTGATATCCTAAAGGAATACTTAGAAATGAAAGGCTATGAACCCACACTCTGCAGAGATGGTGAGGAAGGCTGGAATAAGTTTAAAAAAGATAAATATGACCTTTGCCTTTTGGACATCATGATGCCCAAGAAAGATGGATTCACTTTGGCAAAAGAGATCAAGAAGGTTCAAGAAGATCTTCCCATCCTATTTTTGACAGCAAAAAATCAAAAGGATGACATCATCGAAGGGCTCAAAATCGGTGCAGATGACTACATCACCAAGCCTTTTAGTATGGAAGAATTACTTCTTCGGGTCAATGCAATCCTGAGAAGAACCAAGAAATCGGATGAAGTGATTGCTTTGAAAGTATACAAATTCGGGGATTTCATCCTACACTACGATGAGCAAGTTCTTGAAGGTCCAAAGGGAAGAAATAAACTGACTTCCAAGGAGAATGAGCTGATTCGAATCTTGGCTGCAGAAATGAACAAGCTTGTCAATCGAAGCCATGCCCTCAAGCAAATCTGGGGAGATGACAGCTACTTCAATGCGCGAAGTATGGATGTCTATTTGAGTAAAATCCGAAAGCTACTCAAAGATGATCCTAAAGTTCAGATCATAACCGTACATGGTGAAGGATTCAAACTAATCGTCAGTGAAAAGCAATAATTAAGTTTTTAAATCATTAAGAAAGTTTGGTTCAAGTCTTTGGATCTGCCTTCCGGCAGGCTTGAACCTTTTTCATTAAGCCTTAATTAATCCTGATGCTTCAGAAGCTTCACTTCCATGTTCTTTTTTTCCTTTTTAAAGTACTAATCAATGAATAGCCTTTGTCAACTTTCCTCTTCGATAAGTGTGGCGCCAATCCCATTTCCCTCAGGGAAAATAACTTGATCAACCCTAATCTGAACTCCCCTAGCAGGATCTTGTGATAAAAGCATAGCTCCATCCATATCTACATAATC
>CAWUWQ010000139.1:0-2530 GCA_963926065.1 uncultured Algoriphagus sp. | reverse complement strand
TTTTTGCTCCAAATAATCGGCCATCCAATCGACTAACTCATGCGCTCGTTTTCTGAATTCTGATTTTTCCATATTTACTTAATGAACGTATGAGCCTGCATTAATGTCAATTGTCGCCCCAGTGGCATGATCTGCCAGTCCAGAACAGAGTAAAGTGACCATTGGAGAGATATCCTCCGGCTTAGTAAGTTCCGAAAGCGCAATATCATTCAAGGCAAAACCTTCTCCATATTCCGCCAGAATCTCCTCTGCCATATCCGTTCGAGTAAAACCTGGAGCAATCAAAAATGCTTTTATTCCTTGTTTACCATAGTGCCGAGCAATCGTACGAGTAATGCTTACAATAGCTCCTTTAGAAGCTGCATAGGCGATGTAATCTGTAGTATCCCCTCTAAATGCCGCTCTTGAAGATATATTGATGATTCTTCCTTGTTGATTTGGGAGCGCTTGATCGATAAATTCCTTGCAAACAATCGCTAGGGCAGTAGTATTAACGGCGAGTGTTTCGTCCCAGATTTGAACCCATTCTTTGGTTTCTAAAGTGTCAGGTGCTGATTTTGCGATTCCTGCATTATTTACCAAAGATGTAATCGGCCCGTATTTAGCTACTAATCTCGGGATATACCCAATTACCTCTTTGGTGTTGGAAAGATCACAAGGCTCAAGAAAAGCTGGATTTACGAGTTCATTTAGAAGAGATTCAGCTTCTTTTATATTCCTATTAAAGTGAATAATGACGGTGGCACCAGAGTCAGAAAGTTGCTTTGCAGTCGCTCTCCCGATGCCTCTAGAAGCACCAGTAACAAGAATTGTCTGATTTTTTAAGGAAATATTCATTCGCAAACAGAATTAAATTGAGTTTTGGGAAGTAAATTAGGAAAGGTTCAAAGGCCTAGTTTTAGCAGATTTAATGCCTCTATTTTAACGTTTAACCTGCTGTAAAATTGGTAATTGAACATGTGCCAAGTGATGCATGCCATGCCAAGCATACATTAATGCAACTTCCGCTAAGGATTGATTTCGCTGTTTTTCAGAGTGAAAAAAGGTTTTTTGAAAATCGGCTTCGGTCATTGCAGAAAGGAGAACTCCCCACTTTTCATGCACTGCCTTAATAATCGCCATTGAAGACTCAATTCCCATCACTGAGTCCGGTAAACTTGCCCAAGCAGCTTCATTATATCCCTTGACGGTAGGGTTTTCTTCAGTCAGAGCTAGTTTAAAACGAATGAAAGCATTCATATGGCTATCTGCAAGATGATGGATGACTTGCTTGATCATCCAGCCTCCAGGTCTGTAAGGAGTGTCTAAATAAGCTTCATCTTTTCCCACCAAAGCAGTTTCCAAATAGCTTGAGAATTTAATAAGGTAGGATACTGCTTCCTGGATCTGAGTTGAATCGATTGATTCTGGGATAACAAATCGCCCAATGGGAAATTTTAAGTGTTCGATGTCTATCATAATTTTATTTGCCTCCGGCTGCTAATGTGACCAAATCTACAGTTTTTGCCTTATTTGCCAATAAGGCATTTGCGCAAGCACACATGGTGGCTCCTGTGGTGAGCACATCGTCTACAAGCATGATGTGATGACTAGCCACTGAGACCAAAGGAGAAATTTGGAAAACCTCCTCTACATTTGACATTCGCTCCAATCTGGTTTTGTTGGTTTGTGTTTCCGTAAATTTTTTTCGTTCCAATGCATTTTCGAGTGGAATAGAAAGCACTTCACTTAAGCCTAAACCGAACTTTTCACTTTGATTATATCCTCGTCGTTTAAGCTTCAGTGGATGTAGCGGGACAGGAACAATCAATGTCCAATCCAGAAGACATTCACTTTCGATCAATAATCTCCCATAAAGGATTCCCAGTTCATGTGCGAGTTGCGGCTTGTTTTTATACTTCAACTTATGCAAGATTTTTTGACTTTTACCTTCTTTGGTAAACTTCAAATAAGCCATAGCTCTTCCTATTTCACTTAAGCCTCTTATTTTATCGGTAAGATCGTTGTCTGTAGCACGGAGATGATAACTTGTGACAGGAAGTGTTCCGACACAAATTGAGCAGAGGGTGTTTTCCCCATCAAAAAGTGTCCTTCCGCACAGCTCACAGTTTCGCGGAAAAATTAAATCCAAAAAATCTTTGACAAAAAATAAACGCATCTCTAAAAAGGCTTGTTGTAAACTCCTACGGATATATTCATGGTATATTTGTATCCCTTTATTTCCTAAACTGTTAATTTAATGAATCCAATAGAAGAATTCAATGACTATCGTAGCAAAATGAATGAAAGTATTCTAGCTGCAGATAATAAAGTCATTAAACGTTTTTTCAACCTAGATACTAACGCCTATGCGGCTGGTGAAATCGATGTAAAAACAAAAGAAATGATCGGGCTAGCCTGTTCTATGGTTTTGAGATGTGATGACTGCATCAAATATCATTTAGGGAAATGCTATGAAGTAAAAATCAACAAAGCTGAAATATTTGAGGTTTTCTCAATTGCGACACTTATTGGTGGATCGATCGTAATT
>CAWUWQ010000138.1:0-5651 GCA_963926065.1 uncultured Algoriphagus sp. | reverse complement strand
TTGCTAGAATAATGATATTGTTGGTACCCATTGGAAAAGAACTCGAAAGTTACGGATTTTTTGCATAAAGCGTTTCGAGTGATCGTATGGATTGTCTTTTCGATGGTCATGCTATTGATTTCCATCGCCATTCTACTGCAGGTCACTGCAGTCCAAAACTGGGCAATCGACAAGGCCACCAATTACCTAAATGAAGGTTCCAAATTCCATGCTGAGATAGGCCATATCAAACTCAATTGGTGGGATGCCCTTGAACTTCGTGATGTGAAAATCCTGGATTTTCAAGACAGCACCATGATTGCAGCAGAAGCACTTTTGGTCGATTTTAAGATTAGTTCTCTTCTTCCTTCTGGACCACCCTCCCTCGATCAGGTTCGCATCGAGAATGCTCAGGTCCATTTATTGATTCATGCCGGTGATTCCTCCATGAATATTAATCGGTGGATCAATGAGCTGAATTCACGATTTGGTGGAGCAGGAAGCAGCAGTCCTACTATTTTTGGAATCGGAGGGGTCGCCATTAGAAATTCCGAATTCTTCTTGGTGAATTTTAATAAAGATCCAATCACCAATGGTTTGGATTACAACCGGATCAGACTTAAAGCATTGAATGCCAACTTAACTGATTTCAAGCTCAATGGAGATAAAATCAATATTTCAGTCAAACTTTTAAATGCAATCGAGACTGGATCAAACTTAGCAATACAGGAATTTAAAACAGATTTCCTTTATTCTTCAAAGGAATTAGAATTTGCAAACTTGAGTCTTAAAACTTCTAAAAGTATCCTCAAAGATTTCCTTCGATTTGAATTTGCCTCGCCTATTGCCTTTTCAAATTTCATAGATGAGGTAGTAATCATTGCCAACTTAGAAGAATCCAAACTTCACTTGGAAGATCTAAAACTATTCGCGCCGACACTTCCTGAAATCGATGATGAAATCTACCTGACGGGAAAAGTTACCGGTTCTGTTTCTGACCTTAAATCTGAAGAATTCCTAATTCGAGTGGGGCAAAAGACAGCGATTTTTGGCAGTTTTGAACTAGACGGTCTTCCAGAAATCTCGAAAACTTATATTAACCTTTCCCTGAAAAACTCAACTGTTTTAGCACGAGACCTTTCACCTTATCTTCCTGAAACGATCGAGAAAGAAATCCGAAAATTAAATAATATCCAGTTTACCGCGGACTTTGCAGGTTTATTGAGCCGATTCGTAACCAATGGTGAATTCAATACTTCTGTAGGTTCTGTAAAAGGCAGAATCAATTATGACACGGTAAACGAACTCCCTAGTATTGTCTCTAATGTAACATTGACTGACTTGGATCTGGGAGTCTTGACTGAGGATCAAGCTTTATTTCAGAAATTAAGTTTAATTGGAAATGTAAACCTCAAAGGGAATACTCTAGAAAATATTCTTGTGGATGTCGATGCCAAAATATCCAAGTTAGGATTGAGCAATTATGAATACACAAATATTACTACTGATGCCACCTACGGATTGGACCTTTTCAAAGGGAGTTTTGCGATAGATGATCCCAACCTAAAAATGAAAGCTGTGGGGTTAGCTAACTTGAAAGCTGCCACAGACTCTATCAGTATTCAGATTCAGGTTGACACGGCAATGATCGCATCTCTTGGGCTAGATGATAAATTAAACTTTTTCAGCGGCACTTTGGATATTGATAGCAGAGGAATTAAAATTGATGACATCCAGGGAATCGCGAAGTTTAAAGACATCAAGGTGGACTATGAAGGCAGATATTTGGATATAGGAGATTTCTTTATCCAGTCCTTATTTGCTGGGGGTACTCGTACCCTTTCGCTCAACTCGGATTACATCGTAGCTGCGGCTTCGGGACAATTTAATCTGGAGCAAATGGCCGCAGATCTTCAAATTCTATTTGCTCAATATCGAGGAATTGTACTGAATGAGGAGCAGCCGATAGCAGATCTAACTCAGAATTTTTCGGAAACTTACAATCTTGATTTAAATGTCCGGATGATCAATATGAATCCCTTGATTCAACTAGTAGAACCAGGCTTCTCAATCAGCAGAAATACGATTCTGGAGGGTGCTTTCTACCAAACGGCAGAGAACACCATATTCAACTTTTTCAGCAGTATAGATACGCTGAGCTATCAAGGGAAAACTGCTTACGGCACGAATTTGGACTTTAACACTTCCAAATTGATTAACAGTGAAGATATTCTTGCCTCTTTTTATGTTTTTTCAAAAAAACAAGAGCTAAACAAAACCCTAGAATTTACCAACCTTGGATTTGAAGCAATTTGGAATGAAAATCAAATGGATTTAGATTTTAGTTTAAATCAAGATTCTACTCAAAGTGCTGCTCGAATCCAAGCAAATGCAGTATTCTCAGCGGAAAACACTAAGCTAACCTTTGATCCCTCCTCCTTAAAAGTACTGAATCGAGATTGGAAATTTGATTCGCTTAACTCGATTACGTTAACCCCTGATGGAGTGAATTTCGAAAATGTCAAAGTATTTAACCAAAATCAATTCATCGCTCTGGAAGGGAAAATAGGGGAATTAGAATCGAATCAATTGAACCTGACTATTGCTAATGTAAACATAGACTTACTGAATACATTATTACCACAAAACTTTGAAGGCTCTGCCAATGGTAAATTTACTTTCGAGCAGGTTTATACAAATCCGCTGATTGCAGGGAATCTTAATATGTCTGATTTTAGTATAAATAAATTTCCAGTTGGGGATATAAAAGCGGACTTAAATATGGGTCCAGAGGAGATTCAAATTTCATTGACCAACACCTCCAATGGAAATAAGTCTATTGAAGTGAATGGTAAAATTGGTATTGCAGATCAAAGCTTAGATATGACCGCACGACTGGCCCAGGCTAATCTGATCATATTTGAGCCTTTTCTCTCTAATTACATTTCTGACCTCGGAGGGACCGTAACTGGATCAATCAAAATCGGTGGGGAAGTCACCAGTCCAATACTAGATGGGAGAGGTCGTATCAACGATGGTAAAATAAGAGTAAACTACCTCAACACGCTTTATACTTTGAATGGAAGTATTGTATTCCGTCCTAACCAGATCAGTTTTCAAGAAGTTATACTTCGAGATCAATTCAATCACACTGCTAATCTACTTGGAGGAATCAATCACAATGGTTTCAAAAACATCTTCCTAGATATGAATTCCACGCTTACAGATTTTCAAGTATTGAATACTACTGATGAAAATGGCGAGCCTTTCTACGGAACAGCTTTTGTCAGCGGATCTGTGGCTGTAAAAGGAACAACTACAAATCTAGACGTTACGGCCAATGCTACAAGTAAATCCGGAACGAGAATTTTTATTCCTTTGGCTAGCTCAAGTTCCCAGGGTCAAGAAGATTTCATCAACTTGATCAATATTCAAGATACAATCCGAATCAAACAAATCGCAGAGGACATTAACAGACTTGCCATTGAGAATGTCAGGATGAATTTCAACTTGGATATCACTCCTGAAGCCTATGTGGAAATCATCATCGATCCCAAGACAGGTGAAGGTATATCCGGACGAGGAAGTGGGGTAATGTCGATGAACATTGATACCCAAGGAAATTTCACCCTTAACGGAACCTATCAAATCTCAGAGGGAGAGTATAATTTTTCACTATACAATGTCGTCAAAAAGAAATTTACGGTAAGACCTGGAGGCAGGATCACTTGGTATGGAGACCCTTATCAGGGAGTGATGAATCTGACGGCAGCCTACACAGAAAATGTCTCGATTCAACCCCTACTTACATCTAGCGCCTTGGCAAATACAGAGTCCAGCTCAACCAGAAGATATCCGGTAGATGTGATCATGAATCTCAATGGAGAATTGCTTTCTCCTGATATTACTTTTGGGTTTGATTTCTCAGAATTCCCTTCGAGCGGGGATGTGCAGACCACGATTTCCGCCTTTCAAAACCGAATCGCCAACGATGAACAGGAAATGAACCGGCAAGTCTTCTCTGTGATAATGACCCGTGGATTTTCGCCTGAAGGTCAGTTCTCCGGTACTTCTACCATTTCTTCAAGCTTAGGCCAATTACTCTCTTCCCAGCTGAATAACTTCCTGAGCCAAGTAGATAAAAACCTAGAAGTGAATTTTGACTTGGCATCACTTGATCAGAGCACCTTGGAGACTTTTCAGTTGAGCGTAGCCTATACGTTCTTAGACGGCCGTCTTCGGGTTTCAAGAGATGGAGGATTTACTGATAATCTAGGAAATGCTCAAGCTGCTTCGATTATCGGGGATTGGCAAGCAGAATACTTGCTCACTGAAGATGGTGTATACCGAATACGAATCTTCAATCGTAATAATTTCAATACCTTCACCTCGCTTTCCTTATCGAAAAACGTGGCCACGTACGGAGTGTCGCTTTCTCAAAACGTATCCTTCAATTCATTCTCTGAATTATTCCGAAAAATCACAGGAAATAGGAAAGAGAAATTAAGAATCAATGATACGGATGATTTTCTAAGGTATAACATAGATAAAAACGATGACTGGAAGCCTATTGATCTCACTCCCGTAGAAAACCGGATGGATTCGTTAAATCGATTCCCACCTCCTCCCATTGCAGAACCAGATTCACTGATTCGAAAGAAAAAACCTAAACAATTCCGCCCCTAAGCGTCTTGTTCAAGAAAATTGCCTTATGGAAAAAATATCTCTTTTTTGGTTTAGACGGGATCTCCGCCTCAACGACAATACTGGTTTTTTTTATGCCTTACAGCAGGAAAAAAACGTTATTCCTGTTTTCATTTTTGATCAAAATATTCTGGACAAACTTGAGGAAAGAGCAGATGCCCGAGTCGAATTTATCCATGATCAGGTCACTAGGCTTTCTGCTGAATTGGAGAGTAAAGGAAGCAGTCTTCTGGTAAAATATGGTGATCCAGAGGCAATTTATAAATCACTTCTTTCAGAATATGAAATTGAAGGTCTCTACACCAATCGAGATTATGAGCCATATGCTAAATCAAGAGACACCGCCATTGAGAATCTGTTAAAGGAGAAGGGAGTGCCATTTTTCACATTCAAAGATCAGCTGATTTTTGAACCTGGAGAGATCCTTAATGGCTCCGGGGAATTTTATAAAGTGTTTACCCCTTTTAGCAGAGTCTGGCTGGAAAAATACAATAAAACCAAGTTTAGCACACTGGATGAACTGAATTGGAAAAATTTATTCCAATCTGACAGCTTTCCAATTCCAAGTTTAGCAGATATGGGATTTCAGCACTCGGAGATTTCTATTCCATCCAAAACAGCAGATGAGGAATTAATCAGTCATTACGATGAAAAGAGGAATTTTCCCGCAGTAAAAGGTACCTCGCGATTGGGCATCCATCTTCGCTTTGGCACGATTTCGATTCGCAAACTTGCCAAGACAGCTGCTTCACTTAATGCAACTTTTCTGAATGAATTGATCTGGCGAGAATTCTACATGTTCATCTTAGCCTATAATCCTGCAGTTATTGATAAGGCTTTCAAGCCTGCTTATGATCAGATCCCATGGCGAAATAATGAAAAGGAATTTGAAGCTTGGTGCAAAGGTATGACTGGATATCCAATCGTAGATGCTGGAATGCGGGAACTCAATGAGACAGGTTTTATGC
>CAWUWQ010000137.1:0-2903 GCA_963926065.1 uncultured Algoriphagus sp. | reverse complement strand
CCTCTTCCCATCCCGAACAGAGAAGTTAAGCCCTGCAGCGCCGATGGTACTGGGGTTACTCCCGGGAGAGTAGGTCGCCGCCTCATTTATTCAAAAGCCAGCTTTATAGCTGGCTTTTTTGCGTTTAATACTTTTTGGTTTCATAGCCTTGCCGATACCAATCCTCCCATAAGAAATGCCTATGAAGCTGATAAGGAGGATCTTTATTTATTTAAAGTTCTTTGATTAAATTATCCAACATCTCACAGACCCGGTTTCGTGGAACAATGAATCGAACGTAATCTCGTGCAGCTGTTGGGAGTAATTCATGTTAGATTGTTTTTTTACGAATAAGGGATTTGATTTCAGAAATTAAATAGAGTTAGGCTGTTCAACCAATAGATCCTTGTAATAATAGGGATGGCTATAGTTGGTTGATTATTTACATTCAACCGCTCTACATTTAATGTCAAATCAATAACAAAATTCTACTTGCGAATTATTCGATTTTCTATACAGTCGAAAAAATAGGCTTTTGAAATTTTTCAAAAGCCTAATGAGTTCAGTCAATCTGTTTCTATTCAAATTGACCCAGATGGTGGGTCAGATGCTTATTGTGAAAGACTTTCCATTCTGTATAAGTTAATTTCCCAAACCTGGGGTGGAAGGTCATCAATTCCGGATTATCGGAAAAAACTTTCTCAAACTCTTCCATCGCCTGAATTAGTTTTGCTTTGGCTGTTTGCAGAGAATCAAATCGGAGCGGAAGAAGTTCTGCAGGAAGTCCAGGAGCTCTCACCCCTTTTGGGAATTCTATGGCTGTATTTAGTAATAATTCTTTTTGGCTCAATTGCTTCTCATGGGGTTCGAATTCAGGAATCTTTATTCTTCCCGCTGAGAGTTTGAAGGTAATGATCAAATGCTCCAGCATGTGTTGTGGAGTCATTAGTCCGAATAGTTGAGTACTGTTCTTGTTTAAATTTTCGAGAATTTTTTCGATCTCTGTTTGGGTCATTGTTTTGTTTTTGAAAGGAAGATATAAAAAAAGCGTTTGAAATATTCAAACGCCTTTTCCAATTTAACGAACTCTAAATATTTTTTAGCTCCCGCACATCTCACATCCTTCCGGATCATCCAATGAGCATGCAATTGCATCTTGTTTTTCTTTATTCGCAACTTCAGCAGGACTAGGAGCTGTGTTTGGCTGCTCAAGCTGTGATTTATCCAAAGTGAATTTGATCGCCGCAGAGGCCGCCTGAGAGCGTAAGTAATACATGCCGGTTTTCAATCCTTTTTTCCAAGCATAGAAATGCATCGAAGTCAGTTTGCCAAAGTTTGGATCCTGCATGAAGATATTCATACTCTGAGACTGACAGATATAAGCTCCTCTGTCTGCGGACATATCGATGATGACTTTTTGAGAAATCTCCCAAACAGTTTTATAAAGATCCTTGATATGCTGCGGGATCTCAGGTACTGACTGAACAGAGCCATTTGTAGAGATTAACTTATTTCGCATGTTGTCATTCCAAAGTCCGATCTGTATCAAATCTTTCATCAAATGCTTGTTCACAATGATAAACTCACCCGATAGTGTTCTTCTGGAGTATATGTTTGAAGTGTAGGGTTCGAAGCACTCATTATTTCCTAGGATCTGAGAGGTAGAAGCTGTAGGCATAGGAGCTACTAGCAATGAGTTTCTCATGCCGTATTTCTTCACTTTTTCTTTCAAATCAGACCAATTCCATCGCTGTGACTTTGGAGTTACACCCCACATGTCAAACTGTAAAATTCCTTTTGAGGCTGGAGATCCACCGTAGGTTTCATAAGTTCCTTGAACTTTTGCAAGCTCCATGGAGGTTTCCACTGCAGCAAAGTAGATTGTTTCGAAGATATCTTCATTCAATCCTTTTGCTTCTGCAGATTCAAAAGGCATTCGAAGCAGAATAAAGGCATCAGCCAAACCTTGGATACCAAGTCCTATCGGACGATGACGGAAATTGGATCTTCTCGCTTCTTCGACAGGATAGTAGTTTACATCAATAACTTTATTGAGGTTTCTGGTAGCTACTTTAGTAATCTCGTAAAGCTTGTCATGATCAAAGAAAAGCTTTCCATCAGGACCTCTTGTTACAAACTTAGGTAATGCCAAAGACGCCAAATTACAAACAGCCACTTCATCGGGAGCAGTGTATTCGATGATCTCGGTGCATAAGTTTGAAGACTTGATCGTACCTAGGTTTTTCTGATTTGATTTGCCGTTTGCAGCGTCTTTGTACAACATATAAGGTGTACCTGTTTCAATCTGTGATTCTAAAACCTCAAACCAAAGTTCCTGTGCTTTTATAGTTTCACGCGCTTTTCCTTCGCGTTCGTATTTTTCATATAGTCTTTCAAACTCTTCTCCATGACAATCAGATAATCCTGGCGCTTCATTTGGACAGAATAACGACCATTCTAAATTTTGCTCCACGCGCTTCATGAATAGATCTGGGATCCAAAGTGCATAGAACAAATCTCGAGCTCGCATTTCTTCTTTACCATGATTCCTCTTCAATTCTAAGAAATCTTTGATGTCTGCATGCCAAGGCTCTAAGTAAATCGCGAAACTTCCTTTTCGCTTTCCGCCTCCTTGATCAACGTATCGAGCAGTCATATCAAAATTTCTAAGCATTGGAACAATACCGTTAGAAACCCCATTCGTTCCCTTGATATAAGAGCCCTTTGCCCGCACATGATGTATGGATAAACCAATTCCACCTGCAGATTGGGAGATTTTAGCACATTGCTTTAGCGTATCGTAGATTCCATCAATACTATCATCCTTCATTGTCAATAAGAAGCATGAAGAAAGTTGGGCTTTGGGAGTACCGGCGTTGAATAGTGTAGGAGTGGCGTGTGTAAACCACTTTTGTGAAAGTAAA
>CAWUWQ010000136.1:0-9336 GCA_963926065.1 uncultured Algoriphagus sp. | reverse complement strand
TTATGCTCCGCATTAATTCTTCCTCCCCAATAATTTCCGTCTTGGTCCACATTGCCTCGAGAGAATCCATAGGAGAGTTCGAAATTTTCTACCAATTCCTTCTCCAGGTCAACGACTAGGATTCCTTTTTGGAAACTTGATACAATCAGTTTGCCGTCGGGGGCAAAATCTAAATCCGATATTGTATTCACAGCTCCCGTAAAATCACTTTTCACGATCGGATAGAGATGAAACTCAGATCCTGTAAATTTCACTAGTCCCTTTTCGGTGGCTATCCAATGAATGCCATCCGGACTAATAACCTGCGCCAAAATGACATTCCCCGGCAAGCCTTGCCCGTTAGAAAGACTTAAAATTCCAGCATTGACATTTTCCAATTTGAGCGGAGTGATCACCGGAGTAACTATAGGCTCGGGAAGTCTAACTACTATACTTGTTAGCGAATCTGATTCTAATTCCAATTTAAAAGGAAACTCTTCTAATTTATCCCAATCGAATGTCGTTTTCTCTACGGGTATATTTAGGGGAATTTCCTCTTCTAAGTAGAAAGGCTTCGATGGCAATCGGTCTAGATCAAATTGAAAAGTCTTTCCTTGAGGCACAAATTCTTTAGGCACTTCTTTCCATACGATCGGTTTTCCCTCAGGTATTTGGAAAGGGACAGCCTTAGGGATTTCAAAACCAGATGGATTCTCAGGGTATGGAACTTCAACCTTTGTTTGGCAGGAAAAGATGAACAGCCCAAAGAAAAAAACTAAAGGTAAAGCCTTAAAAATATTTTTTCGTGTTGTCATCTTTCGTTTTAGCTATTTCAAATTGGGAGTTTGATACTGATTTCAGTTCCTACTCCTTCTTCAGAATGGACACTAATTTCGCCCCCGTGAGCTTTAATGATGTCATAGCTCAGTGACATCCCTAGTCCAGTCCCTTGCCCAGTAGGTTTGGTAGTAAAAAAGGGTTGAAAAATTTTCTGTTTGGTTGCTTCAGACATCCCGATTCCATTGTCTTTTACTCTGATTTCTATACTATTTTCAGATTTCTTTGTTGAAACCTCCACGGTTGGTTTGAAGGATTCTTTAGAATCCCCATCCTTTTTTAGTTGATCCCCCCTTTGATTCACTGCATAAAATGCATTGTTTATTAAGTTCAAAAATACCCTGCCGATATCTTGGGAAATCAAATCAATCATAGGAAGGCCTTCTTCAAGATACGCTTTAAAATCGGCATTGAAACTTTTGTCTTTCGCTCGCAACCCATGATAGGATAGTCGTAAATATTCATCCAATAGCTCGTTAATATCTGTAGCTACTTTGGTTCCAGAACTGGTTCTAGAGTGCAAGAGCATTCCCTTTACGATACCATCTGCCCGCTTTCCGTGAAGATTGATTTTCGTCAGGTTTTCTTTGATGTCTTTCAGGATTTCCTTAACAAGTCCTTCATCCCTTAGCTCAGGAGCTTTTGCTCGTTCCTCTTCAAGCTCGGCTATCAGTTCATTGCTGACTTCCGAAAAATTATTAACAAAATTTAGCGGATTTTGAATCTCATGGGCAATCCCTGCTGTCAATTCTCCTAGGGAAGCCATTTTCTCGGCATGGATCAATTGATCTTGGGTAGACTTTAAGTTATCAATTGCCTCTTGTAATTCTTCCTTTTGTTGAACCAACTCTGAAGTTCGCTCACTTACCTGTACCTCAAGTTCTGCTTTGAGTTTGGCAGTAATCTCCAATTCTCGCTCTCTTTCAATAGCTTTTAATCGATCAATCTCAAGTTTTTTGGCTTGTTTTCTATTATTGATCCACATGGCTATCGCCCATACTGTGGCAAAAATGCTCGCCATTACGAAATAATCAGCTCGCTTTGCGTAGAAAACTGGAAAGATCAATTCAACCAAATGTTTGACAATTTGAATTCCGATAATTGGAAGCCAAGAATAAAGCACTTGTTTCCTACCAGCAAATTCCGGCTTGGTCAGGATCAAATAAATCAATCCAGAAATCGGGAAAATTGAAGCAAATGAAGTCAAAAGCTTATATTCCTTATCTATTCCAGCGTCTAGCAAAAGGACTGCAATAGCCATAAAAATAATTATGTTAAAAGCAGGAAACCATTTGGTAGGTGGTAACTCTCCTTTTCTTGGCTTTTTAAAAACCGAGGTTAAAACAATAGCTAGGATATTTACTAAAATCATATGGTAAGACTATTAATTTTATTCAAAACTATTTTCATCAAAAGGTAAGATAATTATAAATTCTGCACCTTGCTTTATTTCCCCTTGACCCGGAGTCGGCGGCGATTCTACAATAAGCTCCCCTCCATGTGCTTTTATAATATCGTAACTAAGTGATAAGCCCAGTCCAGTTCCTTTTCCTGTAGCTTTGGTAGTAAAGAAGGGTTGGAATACCTTGTCTTTAATCGTCGAGGGAACCCCTTTACCATTATCTGATATCCGAATCTCAACCCCTTTTGCTAATTTTTTGGTAGTCACACTTACTATTGGTTTGTATCCATTTTCAGGATTTTTTTCTCCGCCGTTTCTGAGTTCTTTATCGTACTCAGAGACCGCATAGAAAGCATTATTGTAGATATTAAGTAGAACTTTACGGATATCTCTAGGAATCACATCGAGCTGTGGAACCGATGGATCCAGACTAGTCAAATACTCCGCATGGAATTCTTTGTCCTTAGACCGAATGCCATGGTAGCTAAGACGAAGGCACTCCTCTGAAATCGCATTGATATCGGTTTTTTCTTTCTGCCCTATTCCGGATCGGCTATGTTGAAGCATCGCTTTTACAATAGAATCAGCTCTTCTGCCGTGGAGGGTAATCCGATCCAGGTTTTGTCTGATATCCTCTGCAATGATTTTGGCATCTTCAAGATTTCCACTGGCCATTTCTTCATTCATTTCCAGAATGAGTTCGGCACTGACTTCAGAGAAGTTATTGACAAAATTGAGTGGATTCTGAATCTCATGTGCGATTCCTGCAGTCAACTCTCCAAGCGACGCCATTTTTTCTGCTTGTATCAATTGAGATTGCGTGGATTTGAGATTTTTATAGGCCTTTTCAATTTCCTTAGCATGAGAAAGTTCACGCTCTTGAGCCTTTACTTTCTCTGCCTTGATCGCTTGATTTTTATTGTAAATCGACAAAGGATAAATCAAGGTCAAGAAACCCATCACATAGAACACATAAGCCCACCAAGTTCGATACCATGGCGGCAAGACCGAAAAAGTAAAATTGATCGGTTCGGTCCATTCGGATGCTATCTCCCCACTTGGTCCAGTATATCGAGCTTTTACTTTAAAGGTGTAATCTCCTTCTTGGATATTACCAAAAGTTGCACTGGTCTTTTTTAGGATTGGACTCCATTCGCCATCATAACCTTCAAGGATATATTGGTATTCAATCAATGATGGATTGGAAAGTTCATTGCTGCCGTAATCAATGTTAATATGATTATGTCGATAGGGAAGTATTAATCCCTGAGGAATTGGGAAGAACGCCTGAATGGAATCAATCTCCACCTCCTTAAATCGAGCCAGGAGGCTATTGCTCTCTTCTTCATTTAAGGACTTTCCAAATACAAGCAATTCCTCCAAATCCCGAGCAGGATGAGCAGTGTCTTTTTGGAAAAAACTTTGCCAGGAGATGACCTCTTCATTTAATCGCAGTTGCTTAAACAGCAACTGTGGTGGATTTTGATTTTTCCGTAGGGTCGAATAATCAAAGCGAACTAGCGCAGTCTTATTATTTCCTGTTCCTGCCCAAAGAATTTCATTTGAATCAAGAAGCATTGCATTCTGACCATCAGTAAGATCTTTTACAGGATAGCCGGTGTCGCTATTAAAGATTTCCAGATTTTGCAGGCTAGTTAGTGGAGCATCATTGGGAGCATCGAATATTGCTATGCCTAGGTTGGTGCCCACAGCGATTCGATCTCCTGGAAAATCGGTGATTTGCAAAATCACATTATCAGGAAGTCCATCGGAGCTTCTGAATGTTTGAAATAAACTTGACAGATCGGCCTCACCATCTGCTAGGATGTTATCCAGTTCATTCAATTTTGAGAAACTCAAAAAACTAAGGCCATTGAAGGTTCCCACCCATAAATTTCCTTGTTTGTCACTAACGACTTTTAGTACACCGCTGTCTCCAAGTCCGTACGTATCGTAGAAATTAATAAAGGACTTGCCATCGTATCTGGTCAATCCTCCGTCAGCTGCAGCAAACCAAAGATTACCTAGAAAGTCCTCAGTGATTCCTAAGATGGCTTCTCCTGCTAAACCTTGATCCAAACCAAAATTTGTAAAACTATCTCCATCAAAGCGGCTGATTCCGCCTCCATCTGTGCCGAACCAAATCACTCCATCTTTAGCCTGAAGAATGGAGTAAATTTCATTTGAAGGAAGGCCTTGGGCGGTAGTGTAGGTGGTAAAAGATTTTCGATCATAGTGCGTGACCCCTCCGCCTCCAGTACCAAACCAGATATTTCCTTTATTATCCAACATGCTACTGTTGACCAGATCCCCTGCCAGACCTTGGCTAATACCAAAATTGCTGAAACTCTCGCCATCAAAATGACTCACTCCGCCGCCAGAAGTTCCAAACCAAAGGCTTCCATCCAAGTCCTGTAGGATCGTCATGACCAGATTATTTGCCAAACCTTGACTTGCAGTGAAATTGGTAAAGCTATTCCCATCAAATCGACTCACTCCGCCCCCTTCGGTACAAAACCAAAGTTTGCCTTCTCGATCTTCGATAATGTAATTGATATTATTGCTGGGTAGACCTTGTGCTCTACTGTAGGAGGTAACCTTATCCCCATCTAATCTTCCTACTCCATTGTCTGTAGCAAACCAGATTTTACCAAACTGATCTTCATGGACATGCTTCACTACCATACTAGGAAGTCCATCCTGAGTAGTAATGGAGGTGAATTCCTTCCCATCATAAATCCCAACTCCTCCTCCTATTGTCCCAAACAAAATTCGATTTGAAGAATCAACTGATATACTTCGAATCCTATTGGAAGGCAAGCCATCCGCTATGGTATAATTTTTAAAACTTTGACCATCATAGACAGAAACCCCATTATTACCTGTGCCAATCCATAAAGTTCCATTTGGGCCCTTTACGATACTGACAATGGCATCTGAGGCCAACCCTTCGGAGGTAGTAAAATTTGTGAAATGTTCACCATCAAATCGACTCAATCCTCCACCCGTACCAAACCAAATATTCCCCGAATCATCTTCAGCTATGCTATATACATAATCATTAATCAGCCCTTCAGTAGTGGAATAGGTGGTAAAACTATAGCCATCAAAACTGCTAATCCCCACGCCAATTGTTCCAAACCAGATAATCCCTTTGCTGTCTTCAAAAATGGTACGCACAGTATTGTCAGCAAGTCCTTCCACGTTAGAATAGGTCGTGAAAGTCTCCCCATCGAACCTGCTCACTCCTCCACCATTAGTACCAAACCAAAGATGCCCTCTTTGATCTATGATCCCGCAGTTGACGGCATCCAGTGCCAGCCCGTTATCGGAACTGTAGTTTTTAAACTGGGAGATCCCTCCTTCACCTTGAAGAAATGGATTCCCATTCTCGTCTAGGATCAGATTGCCATTTTCATCCCTAACCTGATTTAACAATTGAACCGTAGCTGGAGTCAGATTCTTCCATTGTGCTTGACCCGTTCCGTCTACATAGTTTTTTTGGATGCCCCCCAGGCCGGAAAGTAAAACCTTGGATGGCTCTGGGGCATTGTTCAAAAAAACAACTTTAGGCCGTAGTGAATCAGGCAAATTTGCCAAAACTGTAATTTCGGTGGTATGGCGTTCTTCAGTAGGGTTACTAATTTGATCCAGCGGCCTTTTACCAGAACAAGCGTTTAAAAGAAGGTAAACCCCAAAAACCCAAAAAAAATGTTTCATTTAGTCAATTAAATTATTGGAAAGAATCAAGTCGATGCCTAACCCTAAAACAAAGCTTTAAGGTAATTATTATGAGGCATAATAAATGGTTTACTCAAGAGTTTTATGAATAAGAAATGAAAATAAAGGAATAAGGATTTACTTTTTAGATTAATCTAAATTAAAATATTAGGTGATTACGCTCTTTTGGAAGGTTAGAAAAGCTTAATTCAAATGAAGTTTAAATAATATAGACCTGTCTTTGAAAGAATTAACCTTTCCCTGATTAAAAGGAATCCCAAAAAAGGAAACCGGGAAGAGCCTTAATCACCCTAACTAAGCTCTTCCTGGTAATTAAAAAAAATAAGCTAATCCTTAAAAAACGTGATCAGTTTGACTCCTGATCTTTATCGATTGAATAACTCATTCCTGATCCTCTTTGCTGCTTTACATTAAATCATAGTGCAGGTTCATTGGCTAGTGTTAAGTAAATCAATCAGCCTGAGCCATCAATGAGGATATGTTTTAAAAATACTTATTTACTTTCATCTTGCATTTCCATTACCACCTGAGCTTCCGCAGCCTCTCGAATTTTGGTCAAAGCCATCGTAAGAGCTGATGCATCCCAATAGCCATGTGTTTTTACAATTTTTCCGTCAACAAATTGGGAGGTTAGATGGACTGGCATTTCAAATGACTCTCCTGAAGCAGCGATGGTACCTTTCCATAGGCCCCAATAATTCACCCAAGTTTCTCCATCATCATCTAAGACCATCTCGTAAAAATCTTTCTCCCGATCAAAAGAATAACTGGATAGAGGTTCTAAACTTAATTTTTGTCCAGCGATAATCTCTTGAATTGAAGCTGGATTTTCCTCTGAAGTATTAAAGAAAATAGTAGCACCTTCTGCATAACTTGCTTCATAAGGCTCCCAATCTCCCTCCACATAATACCCAATATTAGATTTGACGACTTCAATTTCTATAGAATGTTGCGTATAACGAGTATTTGTATCGCATCCAAATGCTATAAGAAGCACTCCAACGAATAATATATTTTTCACCATCATAAGTTTTTAAATATTAGAAATAGTACTGTTCGACTAAGTTGAGTTTTATTTGTAAATCCTGGAAATGATTTAGTACCAAAGCGGTCGGAGACTTCCCTAATGATAGAATATATTACCCGAAGGATATTTTATATACATTAAATTGATTTTCAAAGCCTAATATTTATTAGATTTAAACATGAAAAGTGTTTTTTTAATGCCTTTTTATTTTATTTCAATTTTGGGTTTTGCTCAGATTGAATCTAGAAATGAATTTTTCAAATACCACGAAGTATTTGTGGAGACTGATGACTTTGGATACGAATACTTGGATAAACTCGAATTAGCGATTGCTGAAATACCAAAAGACTCACCAGTAAGATTGAAGATTATTAATGACTTGGGATATTATTATCATACCCGGAATCTGAGCAAGGCCTTAACCATTGTACAGAAGGGTATAGAAGAGTCGATAGAAAAGAATCAAAGTTACTGGGTTGGAAAGCTGCTGGTTTCAAAAGGAGCAATTTTACTTAGGATGGAGGAATTAGACTCTGCTGAGCAAGCACTCAATGATGCTATCCCCTTAATCCCATTTAGTGAATCTTGGCTCCTATACACCAACTTAGGATATGTCTATGAGCGAAAAGGAATGCTAGGAGAGGCCTTTACCTATGCTTCCAAAACACTTGAAATCGGAGAAAAATATGGAGATGAAAAAGCTAAAGCCATGGCCTATTCTGATATGAGCAATCTCTTTTGGAAACAAGGAAAGTTTGAATCTGCCTTGAGTTTTGGCTTGAAATCACTCCAAATTTTTGAAAAAAGAGGCTTAAAAGACTTGGACTATGATTTTACATTGCATTTAGTCGGACAATATCTAGTTGATCTAAAGCGGCCTGAGGAGGCAATCCAATATTTTGAGCATTCCGCGATACTAGGGGAGCGCTATGGATTTTATAATAATATAAGTGACACATTTATAGCGCTTTCCAACCTTCAAACTCAGCTTGGAAATTATCCAGAAGCCAAAAAATCAGCTCTAGAAGCCCTTCGATACGCTGAATTATTGGAGAATGACTTTATGATCATGAGGTCTTACTTTTCCTTGGGAAAGGTAAGCTTTGCTTTACAGGATTATTTGGAGGCTTCCAACTACTTCGAAACAAGTATTACAAAAGCGAATGACGACTTTGGAGATAAATTTTATTTGAGTTTGGTCTATGAAGAATTGAGCAAAGCTTATGAAGGCGCCGGAGCTTTCGAGAAGGCCTTGCTGACTTCTCGAAAATCTGAAGAATTCAGAAAGGATGTGTTCACAGCAGAGGCCGAAGAACGGATAGCCCTAATTCAAACTCAAATGGAAGTCGCTCAAAAAGAAAATACAATCAAGCTTCAGGAAGCCAAATTAAGCCAGCAAAAGATCATACAGGTATTATATCTTACGATTGCAGTTGTTTTGGTCCTGATTCTGTTTCTCCTGTATCGGGTTTACATCCGAAAAAGATCATACAGTCTTTTACTTGAAAAGAAAAACGAGGAAAAGGAATTTCTGCTCAGAGAAATCCATCACCGAGTCAAAAATAATCTGGAAACAATCTCGAGTCTTTTGTCTCTGCAAATCTCAAAAATTAAAAACCGGGAATTTCAGCAGGTGATGGAGGAAACCTATACCCGAGTCCAAAGTATGGGTATGATCCATCTCCAACTCTACGGGGAGAAAAATCTGAAAGGCGTGGAGATGAAATATTTCTTTGAAAGCTTAGGGCAATTTATTCTAGAAACATTCGATGCTGAGAATCGAGTGGAGGTGAACATAGATATGTCTACCTTGAAACTAGATGTAGATCTTGCAATTCCGATTGGACTGATAGTAAATGAGCTGATTTCCAACTCACTAAAATATGCCTTCCCAAACCAAGGAAAAGGTGAAATCCGAGTCAGTCTCTATGAGAAGGAGGAAATCCTGCTCTTGGAAGTCGCAGACGATGGAGTTGGAATCAAGCCAGATTTTATTCCACTTGGGACAGGATTTGGGAGTGAATTGATCAGTCTATTGACCAGACAATTAGACGGAAAAATGACCTTGATTAAATCCCCCGGAGCCGCCTTTTCATTCAAATTCTTTTTAACAAAAGTAGCATGAGCCCAACCAGAATTCTGATCGTTGAAGATGATATGATCATCGCCGCCAATATAAGTTTGCAGCTGAGTAAGCTTGGCTATGAGGTCACGGGAATAGAGACCAAAGCAGCTGAAGCAATTCACCACGCCCTAGAAACCAAGCCCGATATTATTCTCATGGATATTCAACTCAAAGGTACGTCCACCGGAATCGAGGCTGCTCACGCCATCCACAAAATACTAGATA
>CAWUWQ010000135.1:0-3181 GCA_963926065.1 uncultured Algoriphagus sp. | reverse complement strand
GAATTGAATGATCCTGCTGCCAGAGCGGAGATTCATGCTCAATTTCCCAAAAAATCCATTCACCGCCGAAATACAGGTTATGCGGTGGATGAATTGTTGAAATCAGAGTTTTTTGAGGGGAAAGAAAAATTCAACTTTTGTAAACTTTTGGCTGGCTCAGAAGGAACGCTTGCCTTTACCACCGAAATAAAAATCAGCTTGGATCCACTTCCAGAGCCATTTGAGATCGTAGTGGCAGCGCACTTTGAAAGTATTCATGAAAGCATGAAATCTGCTCAGGTGGCCATGAAGCACCCTGCAACTGCGGTAGAACTCATGGATAAGATCATCCTGGACTGCACTAAGGAAAGTATTGAGTATTCTAAAAATCGATATTTTGTTGAGGGTGATCCTGAAGCCTTGTTGATGATTGAGTTTCGAGGAAAAACACTTGAGGAGGCTATGGTGAAAGGGGAAGCGTTGATTGCTGATTTGAAGTCAGGAGGCTATGGTTACGCCTATCCCATCATTGAGCCGGCCATGGTTTCTTCAGCTTGGGCACTTCGTGCCGCAGGTTTAGGACTTTTGGGAAATATTCCCGGCGATCCAAAAGCGGTTGCCTGTATTGAGGATACTGCAGTAGATATCGAAGACTTAGCTGATTACATTGACGAAGTAGATGCGATGATGGATGGCTTTAATCAAAAGCCGGTGCATTATGCACACGCAGGTGCAGGAGAAATCCACCTTCGACCGATCCTTGACTTAAAGAAATCTGAAGATGTGGAGCAGTTTTATCAAATCTCTAAAGCCTCTGCTGAGTTGGTGAAGAAATATCAAGGTTCGCTCTCCGGAGAGCATGGAGACGGGCGAGTTCGTGCGGCTTTTATTCCCATGATGGTGGGGGAAAAGAATTATGAACTTTTCCGCAGGATCAAGGCCACTTGGGATCCCAAAAATATTTTCAACCCAGGGAAAATCGTGGATGCAGCGCCAATGAATCAGTTTTTGCGGTACGAACCAGAAATGAAGACTCCTGAACAAGAAACTGTTTTGGATTTTTCGGCCGCAGGAGGAATCCTTCGCTTGGCTGAGAAATGTAATGGAACTGGGGATTGTCGAAAGCTCCCTGAATCGGGTGGAACTATGTGCCCAAGCTACATGGCCACTCGAAATGAAAAAGATACTACTCGAGGTCGAGCTAATGTCCTTCGAGAATTCTTGACTTTGGATAAGAAAGAGAACGCCTTTGATCATCCGGAAATCAAGGAAGCGATGGACCTTTGTTTGTCTTGCAAAGGCTGCACCTCCGAGTGTCCTTCCAATGTGGATATGGCCAGCATGAAGGCGGAATTTCTATATCAATACCAGAAAACGCATGGAATTCCCCTCCGATCTAGGGCTTTTGCCTACATCAATGAGTTGAATCAGCTGGGTTCGATCGTGCCGGGAATAGCTAACTTCTTTCTAAGCAATTCATTTACGGGCGGATTGATGAAGTCATTTCTAGGAGTAGCTCCGAGTCGAAATTTGCCTGAAATCAGTACTGTTAGTTTGCGAAAGTGGTACAAAAAGAATTATGAATCATTGGCAGGAACAGCGAAGACGATAAAGTCTGTTTATTTCTTCGTGGATGAATTCACCAATCACAATGACACTCAAATCGGAATCAAGGCAATTTCACTTTTGAAAAAACTTGGCTACGAGGTAAGAGTAGTCGATCACGAAGAAAGCGGTCGATCTGCGCTATCGAAGGGACTCCTGCTCAAAGCCAAAAAGCATGCTGAAGCCAATGTTCGGATCTTTGACAAACTGATTGATGGAAATACTCCCTTAATCGGTTTGGAACCTTCGGCGATTTTGAGTTTTCGAGATGAGTATCCTAAAATCGTGTCTGCTGATTTGGTGCCTTCGGCAAAGAAATTGAAGTTTCATGTGAAGTTGATTGATGAATTCTTGGGACAAGAGATCGCTGCTGGAAATATCAAGTCGGATTCATTTACCAGCAAAAGCCAAAAAGTTAAGCTACACGGACATTGCCACCAAAAAGCACTTTCCTCAATTAATTGGACTCAAAAGCTTCTGTCTCTACCAGAAAATTATACTGTGGAAACGATCCCAAGTGGTTGCTGCGGAATGGCTGGAAGTTTTGGCTATGAGGCCGAGCATTACGAAGTTTCCCAGCAAGTAGGGGAGTTGGTGCTATTTCCAGCAGTACGAAAAGCTGATGCAGAGACTATTATTGCCGCTCCAGGAACTTCCTGTAGGCATCAGATAGAAGATGGAACAGGCCGTAAAGCTATGCATCCCGTGGAGATTCTATGGGAGGCGCTTGCTTAACCTTTGAGGTGTTATTTCGAGGAAGGTACGACCGAGAAATCTCCTCGAAGGTTTCAATAAGCTAACTAGCTACTCTAGAAGCAGAATTTCTTTTTTTTTATAGAGTTTCGGTTTGTGGAGACACAAACCGAGGCATAGGAATTTAATTATCCAAAGATCTTTCGTAAAATGTATTCAGTACATCTTGCCGCTAATCGTGCGGTGGCATTATCCTGATCGTATGTTGGATTCAACTCTACGACGTCCAGCGAAATGAGCTTTTTACTGGAAGCAATCAATTCAAATACTTTAAAAGCGATATCCGGACTGAATCCCATCGGGGAAGGAGCGGACACTCCAGGGGCAAATGCGGATGAAAACCCATCCATATCGATACTTAAATAGACCTTATTCACGGAGTCCAAAAACCAGAGAATTTTCTCCTGAATGACTTTCCAATTGTTCATTCGGAAATCTTCCATTGCCACCCATTGAGCATTCACTCGATCTGCGGTTTCAAAAAGTGAGCGGGGATTTGCAGCGCGCTGAACACCGAGGCAGAGGTAATGAAATTGATTGTGGTATTCTTGGGAAAGTTGGTAAAACGGAGAACCAGAATGCCCTTGCTGATTCACCATCATTCTCAAATCAAAGTGGGCATCAAGGTTTATTATACCGAGTTTTTCATTTTTTAATGCAAGATGCTTGTAGATGGCTCTTCCATTTGCCAAAGCCAAATCATGTCCTCCGCCAAGCAGGACAGGGAAATGTTTGGTTTCTAAAAGTTTGAAAACAGTTTCAGAGATCAATTCATGGCTGGATTCGAGATCTCCATTTAGTGTAGAAATATCTCCGTAATCAAAGATTTTAGAATTTTCCTTGA
>CAWUWQ010000134.1:0-23233 GCA_963926065.1 uncultured Algoriphagus sp. | reverse complement strand
TTTGCTGCGAAATACTTGACATCGTATTTGCGGGCAAGCTCCAATAAAACCTCATTTACTTTTTCCTCTTCTGGGACTCCATGACGATTCAGTTCCACATAAAAATCTTCACCAAACTGTTCTTTCCACCAAAGAAAAGCTTCCTCGGCTTGTGTTTCTCCTACGTTCAAGATCAAAAATGGGATTTCTCCCCAAAGCCCTCCTGTGGTGGCGATTAAGTCGCCTTTGTATTGGAGTAAGAGCTCTTTGTCTATTCTAGGCAGGTAGTAAAACCCTTCAATGTTGGCATAGGAAGCTAATTTGGCCAGATTGTGATAGCCTGCTTTATTTTTAGCTAATAGGACAGTTTGATAGCCGTCGTCTTTATTGCTTTTGTTTTTGCGGTCACGACAGAGATTAAATTCACACCCTAAAATCGGTTTGATCTCTTTTGCCATCGCTTCTTTCACAAAGTTGAAAGCACCCATCATATTGCCATGATCCGTCATGGCTATGGCAGGCATTCCCAAAGCCTTTGCCCGAGCTACCATGGCAGGAATCTCTGAAGTGGCCTGTAGTACCGAAAACTGACTGTGTACATGCAAATGGGTGAAAGGCATGTCAGTCAGATCTGAAATATCCGCTTTGCCGGCCAATTTCAAGACATCTTTTGCGGCAGCTTTTTGAGTGTCTTTCGCTTGCGCAAAGTTGGCTTCTTCTAATTTTGGGGCCTCATAGATTACTTCAGAAATCTCTATCCCAGCTGCCGGAGCTTGCACACCTTGAATGATTAGGCCGAAAAAACATCGCGCTGTAGCATCTACATCATAAGCGGCATCGTGTGCATCGCCAAATCCTTTCCCAAAAAGCTTCTGATGTAATTCGGTAAGCGTTGGCCATTTGAATTTACCGCCACGACCACCTGGAAGTGCACAAAAATCCGTGGAGATGTCTTTGGTGTCGAGTTGAGCCACTGTGAGTGGCATAGTCGCTTCCGCTCGAAGATATTCCGAGCCAACGACATTGATATCAAACTCTACATTATGACCAACCAAGTATTCAGCTTTCTGCACATCGCCTTCGAAAATTCCAAGAATCTGCTTTAGATCATGGCCTTCGGCCAAAGCTCGTTTGGTGGAGATCCCATGAACTTTTTCCGCATTGTAGGGAATAGTAAATCCTTCAGGGCGGATAATATAACTATGATTGGAAAGTAGATTTCCCTTAGCGTCATGCAGTTGCCATGCAAGTTGCACTAGCCGCGGCCAGTTGTCCACATCGGACATGGGGGCATTGTAATCGCGAGGCAGACCAGTGGTTTCGGTATCAAAAATTAAATACATACAGCTTGGGGATTTGAGACTTTAAAAATAGGGTTAATCTCTTGAAGCTGCCAAGTGCGATGGAGGTAATTGTCAGGAAAATTTACTTTACTAGATTATTTTTTGAAAAGGTGTTTTTAAATAAACAGAATAGCTGGGGTTTGTATTTCCTGCTATTCTCCTTGTCAAAGGAAAAAGAGGAGGGGTTTTGAATTCCTACAGAATTTATCTCTTTCTTTAATCTGACTTCGAGCGCGGATTAAGGCTTTTTATTTAAAGTGGTGTTCATGAATTCGCCAAGCTTATTTTGATAAAAAGTCTGATCTGTATTATAATCCGGTACCAAGCCTTTCTTTTCTGGGAAAGACTCCATATGTAGCGTTTGCGTTGGAAATGCGAATCTGACGCCCAATGTATTAGCCAGCTTCACCGTCTGCACCAAAACATCATGCCGGCAAGCTAACTCCTCGCCCCAGGTAGGCACTTCAAAAAAGATATAGAACATGATATCCTGACTGTAGGAGGAGAGATTGTTAAAATATATGTGATACATATCCTTTCGAGTATGCGGGTGCGCCAAGACAATTTCTCGAAGGCCTTTGACAAACTCCTCGATTAAAACTGGTGGAGTATCATAGGTCAAGGTTAATGTGGTGAAAAATCTTCGGTATTGACGAAGGCCATGATTATCCAAGGTTGCATCTGCAATTTTGCCGTTTGGTACATACATCAACGAGTTTCTAAAAGTCCGAACTCGTGTAGAACGAAAGCCAACCTCCTCTACTGTGCCGTCAATGTCGCCAGAGGTGATCCAATCCCCGACTTGGAAGGGCTTGTCAATAAAGATCATGACTGAGCCAAAGAAGTTTTTGATCGTGTCTTGCGCTGCCAAAGCAATGGCCACACCACCAATGGAGAGGCCGGTGAGAAAAGGAATAATATCCAGATTAAGCCCATCTCGAAGGATAAATAGCGTACCTATGATAATCACGAAAGCTTTTAGCGTTTTGCGGAGTAGAGGAACGAGTTGATCATCTAGCGTAGATTCAGTTTTGGTTGCTAATTTCCCAAAGTAAGCTGCCACTACATTTACGAGCTTGTAGAAAATGATAGTAATCAAAAATGGTTTTAGTGTTCTAAAAATCACCAAAACCCAAGTCCAAATCTCTGCTGGAAGCTGGAGAACTCGGATGAAAATCGAAAGTAAAAGAACAAGAAGGTAAAAGCTGGTCACTCGTGCGACTGGCAGTAGGTAGTTTTCCCCTAACCGTCCATAACCAAGCCGTTTAAATGAGTAGAGCAGGATATTGTCCACAATCATGGTGAAAAACCAATGCGCCAAAAAGACCAAAAGGATCAGAATAAAAATCCCGACCAACTGCCAAAGTTGTAACCCAAGGTATTCTTGAGTCCCGATTTTTGGCAAGATATTCAGCAATTTTGCTGTGCCGTATGGATAGGTTTCATCATGAAGTTCTTCAATCTGACCGACTGAAAAAGAAGAAAACTTCCAGTCTTTGCCATTTTTCTCTAAGAAAATGCCAGGAAGTATTTTTTTGTCAAAGTAGAAAATATGCTCTTCCGAGGTAGTTGAATCTGTATAATTGGCTTCGTTTGGGATTGAACTTGGTCTAATAATTACCCCTTTCCCTTCAAAGATTTGCTTCAACTGTACCGCAAGTGTTTTGGTGTTAACATCCCCTAGATTTTTGCTGTCTAGCGTACGGGCAGCCTTTTCGGGGAAATAGTGATCCTCCTCCAAGTTGTAGAAAAATGTCAAGCTGGTATGGTAAGGGGAACTGAGGTTCGCAGTAGCACCGTCATCGTTGAGCTGTTGGTGGTCTGTAATTAGCTGGCCAAATGAATCAACACTTAGAAGTAGAATAAGAAAAAATAGAAAAGAGTACTGCTTAAGCATAGGGATTGATTTTTTTGCAAGGTAGGGAATCAAAAACCTATGCCAAAGGTGACCAGCTTAGTCCGCTAGAAGATATTCGGTTAACTTCTTACCATTGATCGTTCGAATCAGGTATTGACTTTTTGAGGATTGGTGGGTAATCTGTATCTGTCCTGAACTTTCCAGCGGCATAGTGGTCAAAAGATTTCCCTGAAAATCATAGAGGTAGCAGAAATTTTGGATCAGATCAGTAATTGCAAGGATCTTTCTGTTTGCCCCAAAATTGAAATATTGATAAATTAATCCCTCTGCTGATGATCGGGTTTCGAAGAGTATAGATTCAGAAGCATCCAGCACAGCCACTTGGGTAAACTGTCGCGAGATAAATACATAATCTAACTCGTCTTGACTTGGGATTACAAGAAATTCATTATCTCGATCATTTCTGACCAATTGATTTCTGTAAATCACTTCTCCGTTGAAATTTATTCGCACTATCTCGCCATTGGAGGAAATTCCAACAAGCTGGTTCATGCCAGATTTTGAATCGTTAGTGAAATGCAGTTTTTGCTTAAATCCCTCACCAATAGGGATCCCTGATTTGGTTTGAAGTTCTCCTCTTCTGTTGAATAAATAAAGTTCGCCATTTTCAGTAAAGGCAACCATCGTGTCTCCTTTTCCCGGAACTCTGTAAAATGATGGGGCTCCGACGACTTTTGATTTTAAAGAATTTGGATTCCAGCCTTCTAGGATATTCCCATTTTTATCCAAGAGGTATAAGTCCCCAGAGGTAGTAGCAAGAAAATACCGATAGTCTTTGGCATTACTGTAATCCACCAAATTCAAATGAGTGAATTGGGCGCCTTTAATCGAGATTGGATATTCTGGAAGAGAAGCTCCTAATCGATCTATTCCGTAGATTTTTTCTGAAGTAGCGATTAGCAATTGAAGCTTCCCGTTTTTGTAAAAATCGATCATAAAGGCGTCTGAGATTACCGGTCCCGATAATTGAACCGAATAGACTTCCTCACCGGCAGCATTGATCAGATGGAGTACATGTTGCTCATCTTGGATCACGATATCCTCTGTGTTATCCTGATAGTTGGTGATTACTTTTGGGCCGTAGCTCAGCGGATTTTCAAAAGTGTTAGAATTGCTAGGTAGAAGGCTGATTGCTTCTGTAGTTTTGACTTCTGGCCTACTCCCGCCATCGTATTTCAGGCTGAGGGTTGCTATTGCTTCCCCTTGAATTTGATTGATTCGAAAATCAATGAAGCTGAATGACCTAAAGGCTGCAGCATGCTTCTGAAGAAAAGAGCTCCAAGATGGATTTGTTTGCTTCGTCCAATAATCCCATAAGCCATTCACACTTATTAATTTTCCGAAACCTGCTGTTGGTAGAATGAATTCGGAAATTTCAAGTGGATTGGAAGAAAGCCCCCATGTCTCGCCCCTTCGGATCGCATCCAAAGTGCTTTTCATCGCTTGTTGAGAATTGGTAAAGATCAGAATATCTTCATGCTGGGTGATGAAAGTTTTGAGAAATCCTTGAAACTTCCCTTCAAAAAGGTGAGCAGGAAATTCTTCTTCAGATATGTAGATGATCTCTTTGTCTTGGTAAAAGTCCTTAGAGCTCTCAGGTTTATCTGTGATGAAATCAGAAAACAGAGACAACGAATTTCCCGCATTGGTAGTCCGAGCAAGTAAGACTTTATTAGGCAATCCGATACCCAAGTCAGTCAATTCTAAGAGGTAGATCTCTCCGGTAAATGAATCAAAAACACCTCTGTCTACCAGTTTACGTTGGATCTCGCCGCTCAGCGTTGATCTACCTGTAAATGCTCGATCAACCAATTTCTGTGTTTCAAAAATATTTCCCAGATTAATTTGAGTCACGTCCCGAGTTTCATTGGGGATTAGGCCTAAGATGGCGGCTAGATTTGCTTGGATTGAGGGTGTAAATTTGACTGCTTCCCCATAAAAAACAGGGCCGCTAAATTGGATTTCTTCTTCTTTCAAAGTCAATTCTAAAGCAACAGCACCTTGAATCATTTCGAGTGTACCTATAAAACTTGACTCTCGATTAGCAGTGATACCTTTCAGCAAAGTAGCGATGCCCTTACCGGAAAGTAATAACTTTCCCATGGAAGATTCGCCGAGTGAAAATGAAGGTGCTAATCCATAGAAGCTTCCAATATTCCCGTTGGAATAAAAGCGAATAGCCTCTTCGATCAAGAAAGAGGAAGCCGAAACTACGGTGAGACTTCCCACTGCCGCGATGCTCCATTGTCGATTATTGGTAGGATCGAAGTATTCGTAGACACTAATGTCAGAATAGTTTCGAGTTTGGAATTTGGAACCAGTTGGAATGCGCTTCTTGATTTCATCCAACACTTCGGGGAGGCGCTCTTCAGAGAGGTCTGTTGTGATTAATAATTCGAAAGTTTCTGACCCTGTAGGATGTAAACTAATGGTGGTTTCTTTTCCTGAAAAGGCAGCTAAATTATCTCCTGCTCCATCCATCAAACTATCCAGTTCAGATAGCTGGCCATTTAATTTTTCAAAAGCGGGAAAAGCTTTCAAAATTTCCCATACCGGATCTTGAATAAGTGTATTCCAAGTGTTTCCTGCTTGTTTGGTTTCAAATACGAAAACTGCATTATCACTAATCAGCTCAAGATTTGAAAGTTTTTTACTTGAAAAGTAAGTCTCATAAAGCCAGTAGCCGGATGCAGCTGCAAGAATAAAAACAATAAAAATGACTAAGCTTTTCCAGATTTTCACAGAGGAATAATAATTCAGATTTTGATGAAATACAAAAATCAGACCTAAGATGCCCCTGCAAAGCCAGGGAATACATCAAAGGTCTGATTTTATAAAAATTGAAACTTACTTGCCAAGTTTGTCAAGTACGCTCATTACCTCTTTGACATGTCCTCTAGAAGTCTCCAGAAGGGCTTTTTCTTCAGCGTTTAGATCGAGTTCTAGTACTTTCTCAACACCGTTTTTACCCAAAATAACTGGAACTCCAAGGTAGCAGTCATCGATTCCGTATTCTCCGTCAAGTTTGATACAAACAGGGAATACACGACGCTGATTTTTAAGAATAGCTTCTACCATTTGTGCAGCAGCAGATCCCGGTGCATACCAAGCTGATGTTCCCATCAATTTAACTAATTCACCACCACCAAATTTGGTTCGCTCAATGATCGCATCCAATTTTTCCTTAGATATCAATTCAGTGACTGGAATACCTGCTACAGTCGTATATCTAGGCAGAGGCACCATAGTGTCACCATGTCCACCCATTAGGATAGCTTGGATTTCTTTCGGTGATATATTTAATTCTTCAGCTAAAAATGCTCTGTATCGAGCAGTATCTAGGATGCCAGCCATACCGATCACCTTATTTCTATCAAACCCAGAAGTAAGATGAGCTTGATAGGTCATTACATCAAGGGGATTGGATACGACAATAATGATGGCGTTAGGAGAATGTTTTACTACGTTTTCAGTTACAGATTTCACGATGCCTGCATTGGTTTCGATCAAGTCATCACGAGTCATTCCCGGCTTTCTTGGAAGGCCTGAAGTGATTACTACTACATCCGAATTAGCTGTTTTGGAGTAGTCGTTGGTGCTGCCGACAGTTCTGCTGTCATATTGATTTATTGGAGCTTTCTGGAAAATATCCAAAGCTTTGCCCTCGGCGATTCCCTCTTTGATGTCGATAAGGACAATTTCCTCGGCGATTTCACGATAAGCCAAGACATCGGCACAGGTTGCACCCACGTTTCCAGCTCCTACTACGGTTACTTTGCTCATATTTGTATATAATTTTAATTGATTATTTCGTGCTAAAAAGCGTGGCTAAGTTATTAAACAATGCCTAGGAATAGAAACTACAGCAAGAATACTTTGGTGAAGGGCTCCTTAAATTATCTAAAAGAAACCTGGAGGATTTGATCGGCTTATTCAAACATTTGGCGAAGGCTGAAAAATCCAAATGACTCTCGATAGGATCTAAAAAGCCGTTGATTGTTATCGTTATAATATTCCGAAAGGGAGGTCATCATTTTGGCTTTGATTTTCGGATTGCTTTCAAAAACTTCCTGAATAGCAAAGTGAGGAATGACGATTAATTCTGCCTCCTCAGAAGTAATAATCGCAGTGTAGGTTCTTTTGGCATTTTCCAACAGTGAGTTTTCTCCAAATGCTTCACCTTTTTTGATTTCTAGGATGGTCTCAAAATTGTCTTTGATATCGATGGTCAGGCAGACCTCCCCTTTTTTCACGAGGTAAAGTGCCTGACTTGGATCCTTACTAAAAAAAACCACTTCGTCCCTCACATACTTTCTCTGGTGCATGGCTGGAAGGAATCTAGCCATTTCCTTATTTCTCAAACGCTCGAAAAACTTGGTCAATGCCAAAAAATCAAACATTTGTCGGTCTTTTTCGGAGTAGGTTTTTGAGAATGGATTCAACATAAGGTTAGTTTTTTTTGAGGTAAAGTACTTTCCGTGTGGCAGCGCTGGTCTTCGCCCAATCCGCGATTCGGTAACCAATCACCCATGCAATATTTTGATCGGATACTAGAACTTTGATCGCTTGCTTTTTCAATAAAGGGACTTTCAAATCTATTAAAAAGTCGGAGATTTTCTTGGTGCTTTTCATTCCCAGTGGCGTAAATCTATCACCGAGCTCCCAAGTTCGGATAGTCAGTGGGAAGTTAAGTTGCTCGAGGTCAAGCATGGCATTTTCTTTCTTCTGATCAAGTGGGATAGGGCTATCTATTTTTATGATGTCAAAGTTGCCTTCTGGTAAAGAGAACTGGATGTCTTGCTCCGAGAGTTGGATCGAATTAAATCTCTCGAAAACTGGAGCAAGGAAGATTTTTTCTCGATCTACATTCACACTATATTCTATGGACTCAAACAGCTTTCCTGCCTCGCGGGAGACCATGGCCTCATAAATGTCCTGAGCTTGGTTGGAGTTAAAACCATAAGATCTGAGCCAAAAATAAACGATACTCACGGTTCCTTGCATTTGCATCAAAGCTTGAATCGAAATGGATTGAATCCCATCTTCATCGAGAACTTGGGAGGAAAGCCATTGTGCTACGAGGCTCGTATAAGCCTTTCCAGTGTCGGTCAGCCTGCCGAGACTGGTTTGTAAATTGGATTTAGCATCTGGTGCAAAATCATAAACAGCAGGCAAAACTTGGTGTCTAAGTTTATTTCTTTTGTAGTCAAGCTTTGCGTTGCTACTATCTTCTCTCCATTTCAAATTATTCTCCTGAGCAAAATCCGCTAGATTTTTTCTCGAAAAAGGCAAAAGTGGACGAATCAATTTTCCTCTTCGATCAGCCATTCCATAAAGCCCTTCGATACCCGTGCCACGGAGAAGATTGAGGAAAATCGTCTCGATCTGGTCATCTTCGTGATGTGCTAAAAGAATTCCTTCCAAATTTCGAGTTGATCGGATTTCTTCAAACCATCGATACCGAAGTTCGCGTGCAGCCATTTGTGTTGAAATCCCAAATTCTGCAGCATAAGATCTAGCGTCTGTATGTTTCGTGTGGATAGCAACTTGTTTTGATTCTGACCATTGAAGAACAAACGCTTCATCTTCATCACTTTCCTTACCACGTAGCTGAAAGTTCATATGAGCTACTTCAAAAGGAATAGAAGCTAAAGAAATAAGCTCTCCCAAACATATACTGTCTAATCCCCCACTGCAGGCGAGCAAGTAGGTTTTGGAAGGTTTTAACAAAGATTTACTTCCTATATGCTGGATAAAAGCGTTTACCATTGATCAAAAATATCATTTTCTGCTAATTTTGCCCACATTCACTGCAACATGACTCGAAAGCTTTTATTTATCCCTCTATTTTTCATCGGCCTATTTGCGTCTGTTCAAATAGCATATGGCCAGGGTTCTTCGACTTTGGAAATCATGCAGGCCGAAGTACTTCAAGGTGCAAACGGTTTTGAAAGACTCATCGGCTCTGTTCAGATGAAAAACCAAAATTCGTTGATTTACTGTGATTCCGCATACTTTTTTAGGGAAGAAAATCGAGCTAGGCTTTTTGGAAATGTACGTATTGAAGACACCGAAGACCCTGTGAAGACGCGAAGTGCCTACGCTGAGTATGATGGAAATACGAAAATGGTAAAATTGAGAAACCGGGTAGTTTTCTCAAACGGGTCCACTACACTGTATACTGAATACCTCGATTATGATCGATTGGGGAATATTGCATATTACTACAACTCTGGCAAGGTAGTCGATTCGGTAAATGTACTTACTAGTGAGCGAGGTAGGTACGAGGTGAATTTGGAACGAATCACTTTTCAAGATGAGGTAATCTTGGTCAATCCAGACTACACGATGAAGACTAGCTATTTGGTTTATCTCACGGTTCCGAAGACAGCGGAAACCCAAGGGCTAACAAACTTAATCTCAAAGGATGGGAATAAGCTTGATGCTCAAGATGGTAGTTTTTACAATACTCAGTATAAGCAGTTCCGGTTTTTCGATGGGATAGTCGAGACAGAGACGAGTAGAATCAAAGGGAAACAGCTTTTCTATGATGAATCAGCGGCTTATTATAAAGGCGAAGATCAAGTAAGTGTGTTTAATAAGGAGCGTCAAGTTGAGGTTTTTGGTGATGTTGGAGAGTATTGGGAAAAACGGAAATACAGCCTAGTTCATGGCAATGCTTTGGTCAGAAGGTATTTTGAAAAGGATACACTTTATATGACGGCAGATTCCCTGATTTCCCAAGACAATGAATTGGATTCGGTGAAATTTCTCTTGGCTTTTCGAGCCATCAAAATCTTGAATAAGGATATCTCTGGAGTGGCAGATTCTTTGGTTTACAACTATTCAGATTCTTCCATACAAATGTTTCAAGATCCTGTAATGTGGAATAGTAAAAGTCAAATTTCAGCTGATTCCATGGTTTTTTACATTGCCAATGAAGAATTGGATCGAGTTTATTTGAAGGATAATGGCTTCGTAATTACGAGTGATACTTTATTCAATTATAATCAAATGAAGGGCCGGATCATTAACGGTTATTTCAAAGGCGGGCAGATTGATAGGCTTGATATAGACGGCAATGGAGAGTCGCTTTATTTTGCATTGGAAGCAGATACGCTGACTCAGGGAATTAATAAAACCTTGAGTTCGACTATAAAACTCCGATTCCAAGATGGAGCTATCGCCCGAGTGACCTACGGAGTAAAACCTGATGGGAAGTTCACGCCCTTTCAGTTAGTGAATGAAGAGACTTCCCAACTCGAGGGATTTAAGTGGCGAATCGAGGAAAAACCTAGCATGGAAGATATAAATGCTTGGAGAACTGTGGAAGAAGTGGATTTAGATGCAAAAAACTTTTTTGATGATCCAGATGTGAAACTGCGTATGCCTACTGAATTGGAAATCCAAAAATCGCTTGAAAAGCGAAGTCTGCCGACGATAAAAAGGATTTTAAAGCCTAGTTTGCCTATTAAGGGGAATGGGTAACGGCAACCGTTGAAATTTATTTTCTAATGGTTAACAGAATTTAACCGCAATTTTCACATTTTCATTAACCCCAAACTTAAATTTGTGCGTATATTGATTACAGTTTAATAACTGGAAAGCTTATAGATTAAATTTCTACATGAACAGATTACTGATAATTTTCACATGCCTCTGGCTGCTTATACCTATTTCAGGTATTGCGCAGCAAGTTCGTGTGCTCAGTGAGAATCTTGAGTTCAATGGAGATTTGGGTTCAACCCAACGTAAAACAATCATCTTACAAAATGAATCAGATCAGTCCAAGACTTTCTTTCTCAAGAATCTGAGAGGAAATATTGGGTCATCTCAAAGTATTAAGATCTGTATCGGAGATCAGTGCTTTAATCCGAGAAAAGATTTGGTGAAAATTAAATTAACACTCAAGCCTGGGGAAATCGTAACTGATATGTATCTCGATTTTGAGATGGGAATCGCCGAGACTCGAGGGGCTTTCGATTTATTCTTTGTGAATGAATCAAATTTAAAAGACGCTTTTGTCGTTGAAGCAGTATACGAAGTGGAAAACTCAAAAACCAAAGTAAATGAGTTTGACTACAAAGACATGATCTTGAGTGATATTTATCCTAACCCAAGCAATCGTATCGCTCAACTGGATTACGAATACAAAAATTCAAAAATTAAAGCGAAAATCACCATAAACAGTTTCATAGGAAATCCAATTGTAGAATACGAATTGGACCCTGAAAGGAGCACACTGCTGATCAATGTGTCAGATTTCACACCAGGCTTTTATTTCTATACGCTTTTCTTAGACAATAAAAATATTGTCACCAAGAAGCTGCAAGTCAAAAAGTAATCAGTTTCTCAATCCTGTTATCAATTTGAATCTGAATATTTATCCCGTATATTTGCGGTCTTGAAAACAAAAATGCGCGTACAATCCCTTCTATTTCTACTACTTATCCTTGCAATCACTTCCTGTGGGCCCTTCAATAAATTGGAGAAAAGCACAAACTGGGAAGAGCTTTATAAAGGTGCGAATGATTATTACCAAGCAGGGGAGTTCAATAAGGCTATTATTCTGTACGATAAAGTGCTTCCAGTAATCAGAGGGAGTGAAAAAGCAGAATTAGCGGATTATAACTATGCGGATTGCCACTTCAAGACCAAGCGATATATAGAGGCAGCTGGATATTTTAATAATTTCAACCGAACTTACAATAGAAGCCCGCTGGCAGAAGAGGCACTTTTCATGAATGCGTATTCACTTTATTTGGACTCACCTGATTACAATCTTGATCAACAGAGTTCCAGAGAGGCTGTTTCAGCAATTCAGCGATTTGTGACTCAATTTCCGGGATCAGCCAGCTATGAGCGCGCAATGGAAATGTTGGTTGATTTGCAAGGAAGATTCGAAGAGAAAGCGTTCCAAGAGTCGAATATGTACTATCGACTGAAAGACGGTTTGTATCCGGGAGATTTCTACAGAGCTTGTATCATAAATTTTCAAAACTTCGCAAAGGATTATCCTGAGTCAAAGCATAACGAGGAGTTGGCATACAAACTGGTAGAGGTAAGTACTGGATACGCCAAGAATAGCTCATTTCTGAAGAAAGAGGAGAGATTAAATGATGCGCTAGCTTTTGCTACCACATTTTACAGAAGATATCCAAGTAGCCAATTTGCCGGTGAAGTGAAAAAACATGAGAGTGAAGCTCGTGATGAGCTAACGGATCACATTGAGTTAAAGAATAAATATGCAGAGCAAGCTGCTGCGCAAATAGCCAAAATTGAGGCTGAAAAGAACTTAGTTAAAAAAGAGAATTAATAAAATCTAAATAAAAAGATATGGCAACTAATCCATCAATCATTACTAGAGATTTGGATAAAATCGCAAATAAAACTGGCAACATCTATGAATCACTTCATATTGTAGGTCAGCGTGCAAAGCAAATTTCAAATACCTTGAAAGAGGAATTGAATGCTAAGCTTTCTGAATTTGCTTCGACAGTTGATAATTTGGAAGAGGTATTCGAAAACAAAGAGCAAATAGAAATTTCTAAGTTTTACGAGCGTATGCCGAAGCCAAGTACGTTGGCATTGGAAGAATTTATAGAAAATAAAATTTACCACAGATTGCCTGAAGAGCCAACTGGCGAATAAGCAAATGAATCTTACGGGGAAGAAAATTCTTTTAGGAGTCACAGGCAGCATTGCTGCTTATAAGGCTGCTCATCTTACCCGCTTACTAATTAAATCAGGAGCAGAAGTGCAAATCATTATGAGCACTTCTGCTTTTGATTTTATCACCCCACTCACATTAGCTACTCTCTCCAAAAGACCAGTGTTAAGTCAATTTAAAAAAGACGAAACCGGAGAATGGAACAATCATGTGGAACTCGGCCTCTGGGCTGACCTATTTTTAGTAGCACCCTTGAGTGCAAATACCTTGGCTAAATTCGCTTTGGGTATCTGTGATAATTTACTGGCAGCAGTCTATTTGTCTGCAAGATGCCCAGTAATGGTCGCTCCTGCTATGGACTTGGATATGTATCAGCATCCGGCAGTTCAATATAATCTCAATCGCTTGGAAGGTTTTGGTCACGAGGTTTTGCATGCCGAATCAGGAGAATTGGCAAGTGGTCTTTCAGGGCAAGGGCGAATGATGGAGCCCGAACATATTATTGGACATATTCAAAGTTTTTTTAAAGGCAATGATGATTTTAAGGGAAAAAAAGTCCTAATCACGATGGGACCAACTCTAGAAGCCCTAGATCCAGTTCGATTTATTAGCAATCACTCTAGTGGCAAAATGGGGATGGCAATTGCAGAAGAATTTTCGAGAAGAGGAGCAGAGGTTTTCGTGGTTTCGGGCCCTATTGCTCTAAAGGTATCGAAAGAAAAATTTCATTGGAATTCGGTAACCAGTGCTGATGAAATGTATGAAGTAGCCGCTGCGCTTCACCCTAAAGTAGATATTTGCATTTTCACAGCTGCGGTGGCTGATTATGCGCCCGCTCAAATTGCCCCGGAGAAAATTAAAAAAGATAGTGCGCTGATTTCTATCAGTTTGAGAAAGAATGTCGATATCGCTTTGGAACTGGGGAAAATGAAGCGAGTTAATCAGATTCATGTCGGATTTGCGTTAGAAACAGAGAATGAAGTTGCAAATGCAAAAGCCAAACTAAAAAAGAAAAATTTCGATTTGATCGTTTTGAATTCTGCCAAAGTAGAAGGGGCCGGTTTCAAAGTAGACACGAACCAAGTTGAGCTATTTGGCGCAGATGGAAGATCAGTCCACTCAGAATTAGCAAGTAAAACAACTATTGCAGCCTTAATACTAGATCAAATCAAAACTATCCCAGTTTGGGTTTAAGGCTGATTTTTTTCTTTACTTTTAAGTTCATGAAAAACAAATTCCTATTTATTGCCCTATTTTTTTTGACAATGAATGCTTTTTCGCAAGAGCTAAATTTCACTGTAATCATCAATAGCGATCGAGCTAGGATCCAGAACACCAATATTTTCAATCAAATGAAAACAAGTTTTGAGCAGTTTCTCAATGGAAGATCGTGGACTACAGATGAATTCAGGCCCGAGGAGCGAATCAAAGGTAATATGCTAATCACCATCAGTGATGTTCCTCAGGTGGGAAGCTATAATGCAACTGTCCAGATACAAATTGTCCGGCCGATCTATGGGACGAATTATGAGAGTTTGTTGTTCAATTTTGCAGATCGAAACTGGAATTTTGAGTACATCGAATCCCAACCGATCGAGTTTAACCGATTTGCCTTTTTAAATAATATAAGCTCACTTTTAGGTTACTATGCACATATTGCTTTGGGGATTGATTACGATTCCTTCGAAAGTAGAGGAGGCGATCCCTTCTTTGAAATAGCAAATGATATCGTTAATAATGCGCAACAATCCGGGAGACAGGGCTGGGGGCAGAGCACTGCAGACCGAAGAAATCGCTATTGGTTGATCAATGATATCTATGTGTCATCCGTTTTTTCGAAAATTCGAGACGGTTATTATTTATATCATCGTCAGGGATTGGATCTTCTTCAGATCGAACCAGAAAAGGCGTACAGCAATATTTTGGAGACCCTGAGGATTATTTCGGAAGCTAACAAAACGCAGCCGAATGGGATTTTCACGATTTCGTTTTTAGATGCAAAAAGTGATGAAATTGCCCAAATCTTAAAAAATGCGCCCTTAGAGATTCGGGTTGAAGCAGTTGAATTGCTACTCCAAGTAGATCCGAATAATGCGAAAAAGTACAATGAATTACTTAAAAGCTGAGCTCGATTTTTTAGTTTTACTCTCTAGTTAAATCTCCCATGCTCAAATCGCTTAGCATTTCTAATTATGCCCTTATTGATCAACTGCTGATGCAGCCTGCTCCAGGTTTAAGCATGATCACGGGGGAGACCGGTGCAGGGAAATCTATTATGCTCGGAGCTATGGGAATGCTCTTGGGAAACCGGGCTGACACCAAAGTATTGCTTCATGAAGATAGAAAATGCGTTGTTGAGGCCGTATTTGAAATTGGAAGTTATAAGCTACAAGAGTTTTTTGAGCTGCACGATTTAGATTTTGATTCGACTTGCATCATTCGGAGAGAGATCAGCCCAAGCGGTAAATCCCGGACTTTTATTAATGATACTCCAGTCTTATTGGAAACGTTGAAAACCCTTGGTGAAAGACTTGTAGACGTGCATTCTCAGCACGATACACTTCAGCTTGCTTCTGGCGCGTTTCAATTGGGATTAATTGATGCCTTTTCCCAAAGTAAAAATGAATTGGAAACTTATCGGGTAGCTTTTAAAGCTTTTAAATCAACCAAAAAAAGGAGGACAGAACTAGCGCATCGTGCTACCGAATTAAAGAAGGAAGCTGATTTTAATGCATTTCAACTGGAAGAATTGAGTTTGCTTGCTCTTCAAGCAGGTGAGCAATCTGATCTTGAATCTTCTCAGGAAATTCTTGAAAATGCAGAAGAAATTAAACTTCGAATCAACGAAATACTTCAATTGCTTCAAGATGATCAACTTGGAGTTGCGAATGCGATAGCTCAAATTAATCAGGTAATGCAACAGCTATCCAAGCTAGCGCATGTTTTTGATCCTTTAAGAGATCGTTTTCACTCACTGATGCTTGAGCTTCGGGATATTGAGGAGAGCCTTAGTGATGAGGAAAATAAAGTTGAGGTGGATTTTGAAAAATTGGATCAAACCAGAGATCGGTTAAGTAGAATTTATCTCTTGCAGAAAAAGCACGGTTTGAGTTCGGTAGAAGAATTGATTTTGCTCGAGCGAGAATTGGCTGATAAGGTCTTTGAGGTTCAGAATCTAGATGAAATTTTAGAAAAGGCTGATCAGGAATTAATAGAAGCTGAAAAACTCCTTCAATCCTCTGGTCTGTCCCTCCGGAAAAAAAGATTGAATTCCACTGCTGCCTTTGCCAAAGAATTAAGTCAGCTCTTAGCTGGCCTGGGTATGGAGAATGCAAAAATTGAAATTGAGCATCACGAAACTATAGCTGGAATATCGGGATTAGATGAAATTGAAATTCTATTCTCTGCCAATAAAGGTGCAGCTCCCCAAGCTTTAAAGAAAGTCGCGTCAGGTGGTGAATTTTCTAGATTACTCTTTGCTATTAAATATTTGATGGCGGACAAAATGGAGTTGCCTACTTTAATCTTCGATGAGATCGATACAGGTATTTCCGGGGAGGTAGCTTTGAAGATGGTCGGCATGATGCAGGATATTTCAAAAAAACACCAAGTCATTTGCATTACACATTTGCCCCAAGTTGCCGGAAAGGGTGACGTCCACTACTTCGTGTATAAAGACAATACCTCCGAAAAAACCATTAGTAAAATCAAATTGCTGAGCTTAGAAGAGCGAATAGAGGAGTTGGCAAAAATGATTTCAGGAGTTTCTCCATCAGCTTCAGCGCTAGAGAGTGCTCGAGAATTGGTTCGAAAGTAGGGCTGATCCTGCTTTGAAAGCCTTTGAGTAATAAATTTTGCCTATTTTTAACAAATTTTGAAATTAACACTAGTACAATATGTCAGATAACTTGCTCAAAGGAAAAGTAGGGATCATTACCGGAGCCTTGGATGAAAATTCAATCGCATGGAAAACAGCTCTAAAAGCGAAAGAACAAGGAGCGAAATTTGTGTTGACCAATGCGCCTATTGCGATGCGAATGGGAGCAATCAACGAGCTTGCTCAAGAATGTAATACCATTGTGATTCCAGCTGATGCGACAAGCTTGGAGGATATTGAAAAACTTTATGCCGAAGCCAAAGAATATTTGGGGGGTAACTTTGACTTTTTGTTGCACTCTATAGGAATGTCTCCGAATATCCGGAAAGGTCGTTCATATGGTGATTTGAATTACGATTGGGCGATGAAGTCCTATGACGTTTCTGCAATTTCATTTCATAAGATGATGCAGGTAGCGGAAAAGAAAGACGTGATGAACGAGTGGGCTTCTATTGTTGGGTTATCGTATATCGCCGCTCAACGAATTTTCCCATTTTATACTGATATGGCTGATGCCAAAGCTTTGCTAGAAAGCATCGCAAGAGGTTATGGCTATCGATTTGGTAAGTTGAAAAAGGTAAGAGTGAATACCATTTCTCAGTCACCAACCAAAACTACTGCTGGTACAGGAATCGGAGGATTTGATTCCTTCTATAATTTTGCAGAGTCACTATCTCCACTTGGAAATGCTTCTGCAGAATCATGCGCAGATTATATCGTGGCGATGTTTTCAGATTTTACCAGAATGGTAACGATGCAGAACCTTTTCCATGACGGAGGCTATTCATTTACCGGAATCTCCGAGGAGATGATGGACCAGTTTAAATAATTAATAAACCACCAACCTTATTTCAATAAGCCTTCTGGATTTTCCGGAAGGCTTTTTTCATGCTTTTCTATATCAAAATCAGGTTTTTTGTTGAAGGATTTTCACCTATCTTATTGGACTTATTCCACCACCATTCCTTATGAAAAAGAACTTCACACTATTCATTTTACTCGCTTTCTGGACTTTACTTCCAGCATTTGCGCAAATCCAACCTGCACCTGACCGTGCTGAAGGTGATGGTCAATATGGACGCTTGATCCTCCGCGGAGTGATTTTAATCGATGGCACTGGAGCACCACCCATCGGTCCGGTAGATATAGTAGTAGAGAAAAATAAGATTTCTCAGATCCAAGTAGTGGGCTACCCAGGATTGCCTATTTCAGAAAATAGAAGACCCAAAGCTGGGCCTGAGGATAAGGTTTATGACTTAGAGGGGCATTATTTATTGCCAGGATTTATTGACTCCCATGGGCATATCGGAGGGACTGGGCAGGGAACTCCTGCAGAATATGTGTACAAGCTTTGGCTGGCACATGGAATCACTTCCGTAAAAGATCCCTCCGCTGGAAATGGACTGGATTGGGTCTTGGATCAAAAAAAACGATCTGCAGCTAATGAAATTACTGCTCCTAGATTATTTGCTTATACTGCTTTCGGTCAGGGAGATTCTATTCCAATTACCTCTTCAGATCGTGCCAAAGCTTGGGTAAATGAGAATAAAGCTAAAGGTGCAGATGGGATTAAATTTTTCGGAGCAAATCCAGAAGTGATGCAAGCTGCTATTTCTGAAAATAAAAGAATTGGTCTTCGCTCCCTAATGCACCATCAACAATTAGATGTTGCAAGATGGAATGTGCTGAATTCTGCTCGTGCTGGTTTGACTGCCATGGAGCATTGGTACGGTTTACCAGAGGCTCTTTTTGAAGATCGTACTATCCAAGACTTCCGATTGGATTACAATTATCAGAATGAACAGCATCGATTTGGAGAGGCTGGAAAGCTATGGAAGCAAGCTGCAGCACCCTATTCGGAGCATTGGAACAAGGTCATGAATGAGTTATTGGAACTCGATTTCACATTGGACCCCACTTTTAATATCTATGAAGCAAATCGGGATTTGATGCGAGCACGTACAGCGGAGTGGCATCAGGTTTATACGCTACCGTCTCTTTGGAAATACTATCAGCCTAGTCGACAATCTCACGGCTCCTATTGGTTTGATTGGACTACGGAAGAGGAGATTCAATGGAAAGAGAATTACCGTCTTTGGATGACCTTTGTCAATGAATATAAAAACCGTGGAGGAAGAGTGACTGCAGGTTCTGACTCTGGATTTATTTATCAACTCTATGGTTTTGCATACATCCGGGAATTGGAATTATTGAGAGAAGCTGGTTTTCATCCGCTCGAGGTAATCAGGGCTGCTACTTATTACGGCGCAGAATCCCTTGGAATGGAGAAATTAATAGGATCTGTTGAAGTTGGAAAGTTGGCTGACTTCGTGATCTTGGAAGAAAATCCACTCCAAAATCTAAAAGTACTTTATGGCACAGGTGCAATACGATTAGATGAAAATAATCAGCCGATCCGAGTTGGGGGTGTAAAATATACCGTGAAAGACGGAATCGTGTATGATGCTAAAAAACTTTTGGAAGACGTTAAAGCAATCGTTGACAAAGCAAAAGCAGAGGGAGATAGCAAGCTTAAACAGCCAGGTCTAGATTGGGAATAAGCAACTAATTCAACCCCTAAATTTTTGTAAATATGGCAATTGTAGAAGCAAACGGAGTAAAAATTCAGTACCAAGAAACTGGAAGTGGAGAAGAAACCTTAGTCTTTTCACATGGATTGCTTTGGAGCCATCACATGTTTCGAGCACAAGTCGAATATTTCAAAAGTAAGTATCGGATTATTGCTTATGACCACCGTGGGCAAGGTCAAAGCGAGTATCGTGCTCCTTTTGACATGGATACTTTGGCTGATGATGCAGCCGCTTTAATCAAAACACTTTGTGATGGTCCTGTACATTTTGCAGGGCTGTCTATGGGAGGTTTCATCGGAATGCGCTTAGGTGCTAGATACCCTGAACTGATCAAGTCTTTAATTCTATTGGAGACTTCTGCCAATGCTGAACCAGTGGAGAATCATCCCAAATACAAAACACTGAATGGTCTGGTGAAATGGTTTGGAATTATGCCGATCGTAGCCAATCAAGTAATGCCGATTATGTTTGCCCAAAGCTGGCTAGCTAATCCTGCAAATAAAGAAGAAGCTAACTATTGGAAATCCCAACTTCGTAAAAATGAAAAAAGAGTGACCGCTGCAGTTGAGGGTGTGATTCATCGGAAAGGGGTCGAAGATGAATTGGCTAAGATCAGTTGTCCTACGCTGATTATTGTGGGGGATGAAGATGTAGCTACAAGGCCTGAAAAAGCTAAATTTATTCAAATGGGTATAAATGGATCCAAGCTTCACATGATCGCTGGTGCAGGTCATAGCAGCTGTATCGAAAAGCCAATGGAAGTCAATCGGCTTTTGGAAGATTGGCTGAAAAATCGACTTTAGGCTTTTCGATGCAGTTAATTCTAATTTGGATTAATACACTAATCCACATTTAATCTGTAAATCTGATTCATTTTTTTCATCAATAGGGTGAATGATTTTTTCGCAAAACAGTAGACTTTTTTCTACGATCGAAACTGCCTTAGCAATGAAGTTTAGCGTATAAACTCGCTGAACAAAAAAAGAATTAAGAAGTAATTTCTGGAAAATCATAAAAGCGTGAAACTTTTTTGTAGATTTAAATGTATATACATTAAATACAACAACAAATAACATGGGGACTATAGAAGAAGCCATTAAGCAGAAATCATTCAAGGATCCTTACAATAAATTGGTAGTAAATCTACTTTATACCAATAGTTATATTGTAAATTCTCAGCAAGTCTTGTTTAAGCCTCATGGAATGTCGCCAGAGCAATATAATGTTTTGAGGATTTTGAGAGGTCAAAATGGGGTGCCTACTACAGTGTCTTCTATTCAGGACCGAATGCTTAACAAAATGTCCAATGCCAGTCGTTTGGTGGAAAAGCTGAAACTAAAAGGGCTGTTAAAACGGGAAGAGTGTCCAAATGACAGGAGACAAGTAGATATACTTATTACCGAATCGGGATTGAATCTGCTCAACGAGGTACAGCTGGAAGTGGAAATGGCAAATAAACAATTTGTGAACCTTGACTTGGCGGAAGTAACTCTGCTTAATGATCTCTTGGATAAAATGAGGGGGTAAAATTTTCCCCAAATACATGTATATACAAATAATGTAAAAACATAATTAATTATAAATCAACTAAAAAAAACTATTATGAGCACTACCAAATGGATTATCGACCCTACGCACTCTGAGGTCTCTTTCAAAGTGAAGCACTTAGTCATTTCGACTATAACTGGTTTTTTCAGAAAATTTGAAGGAAATATGGAAAGTACCTCAGATGATTTTGATGGGGCCAAAGTGAACTTCTCTGCAGCAATCGACAGCATCGATACCAATCAAACAGATCGCGACAACCATTTAAAATCAGGTGACTTCTTTGATGCAGCAAATCATCCAAACCTTACTTTCTCAGGAGTAATTAAGAACGACGGTGGAGATTACAAACTTGTTGGAGACTTGACAATGAGAGGCACTACCAAAGTAGTAGAATTAGATGTAGACTTCGGCGGTGTGGCAGGTGACCCTTATGGACAGACTAAGGCTGGATTTGAAATTGATGGAAAAGTAAATCGTAAAGAATTTGGTCTATCGTGGTCAGCGATAACTGAGGCGGGAAATGTAGTAGCGAGCGACCAAGTACGATTACACTTAAATGTGCAATTAATAAAGCAGCAAGTACAAGAATCCGTAGAGGCGAATGCTTAATTTGGAAGCTGCCATTTGGCAGCTTTTTTTTACTTTAAAAAAAGGAAATCAATGCAACCATTAATCACAGGAATTCACCACATCACGGCAATCGCAGGTAATCCCCAAGCGAACATAGATTTTTACACAGGGGTTTTAGGATTGAGACTAGTCAAGAAAACGATAAATTTCGACTCTCCTGATGTGTATCACTTCTATTTTGGAGATGAGTTTGGTAGTCCGGGAACGGTATTTACAACCTTCCCTTTTATTGGAGCTAGAAAAGGAACCAAAGGAATAGGTGAGCTAACCTACACCGCATTTTCGATCCCGACTGAATCATTGGACTTTTGGATTGCTCGACTTAGGAAGTTTGATTTTAATGTGTCGGATACCTTGACTCGGTTTGGGGATAAACTTATCCGATTTGAAGATCATGATGGAATGGGAATCGAATTGATAGCCAATAATACAGATGATCGGAAAGGATGGACCTATGGACAAATTCCTTTGGGACATTCGATTCGTGGGTTTTATGGGGCTACTCTTAATCTTCGGAGCAAAGGTGCCACTGCAGAGCTCCTAACCAAGCACATGGATTTCCGGTTTATCGGCGAAGAGAATGGACGATTTAGATATGGCACTGCTGGCAAAGCAGGAGATATCGTAGATATACTTGTGAGTCCAAATGGAAATCCTGGTCAACAAAGTGCGGGTACAGTTCATCATATAGCATTCCGAACGGCCAATACCACGACTCAACTTCAGGTTCAAAAAATCTTAATGGAAAATGGCTATCAAGTCACAGAGGTTAAGGATCGGAATTATTTTATGTCGATCTATTTTCGTGAGCCGGGGGGAGTATTATTTGAAATCGCTACGGATGAGCCTGGTTTTGCTATTGATGAGGAAGAAGCACATCTTGGAGAATTATTGAAATTGCCTGATTGGGCTGAGCCAAGTCGTAAAGAAATCGAAACAGCTTTAGCACCTGTCTCCCTAAACACCGAAAAATATGTCTAAGGTTTTAAGTGCTGGTCTTCCGATTGATCAAGCCTCAAAGGTTGCCATTCTCCTACACGGAAGAGGAGCTAATGCTTCTGGAATTCTTGCCCTCAAGGATCACCTAAATTTGGATGATTTTGCACTTTTAGCGCCTGAAGCAGAAGGCAATTCTTGGTATCCGTATAGCTTTATGGCGCCGGATTCCAGCAATGAGCAGGCCTACTCTAAGGCTATAAGTCAAATCGAGGAACTCGTTCAAGACCTATATTCACAGGGTTTCCAATCCGAACAGATTTATCTGATTGGTTTTTCGCAAGGAGCTTGCCTTTCTCTTGAGTTTGCAGCTCGATTTGCTAAAAAATACGGGGGAGTCATTGCCTTCACAGGCGGATTAATTGGAGAGCATTTAGTGCCCGAAAAATACTCGGGATCTTTTGAGCATACGCCAATATTTATAGGAAGTAGCAAGAAGGATTTTCATGTCCCGTTGGAAAGAATTAAACTTTCTGCTGACTTACTGGTTAGATTAGAAGCGGAAGTGAAGACGCTGACTTTTGACGATCCAGATCATACTATTCGAAAGGAAGAAATTGACTGGGTCAATAGTAACATTTTATTGTAAGGTTTTCTTAATTCAGAAAAAGCCCTGTCATTCGTCAGGGCTTTTTGTTTTTAAACTGCCATAAGGTTATACCCTAATTAATAAGAATAGCT
>CAWUWQ010000133.1:0-23773 GCA_963926065.1 uncultured Algoriphagus sp. | reverse complement strand
TATCCAAGACAAAGAACGGAACACCACGAACATCTAGCTGTCTGGATTCATAGATATCCTGATCTACTTCTTCCTCGAAAGCTCCAGACTCCAATGCTTTTTTTAAGGCCTCTTCATCTAAACTAACTTCTTTTCCCAAACTAATAAGAGTAGGGAAATCATCTACATTTTTCCCTTCGGAGAAATATGCTAGGAGCAGTCGCTCCTTCATTACATCTCCTTTGCCAAAAGATTGAGCAAAATGGATTAATCGATGAGCATTTCGGGTATTGGCCACAACAGCTTTTCCAAAATCAAAGTCTAAGCCTTCAGCTTTTGCCATATCAACTACGTTAGCGGTGATTTCTTTGGTTTGCTCCATTGTCCAACCTTTAGAGGTGGCTAAATGCTCTAGCGTACTGATGGAAGGACTTGTTTTTTGATCAGGATTGAGTTGAAAACTCTTCCATTCGATTTCAATTGAATCCTTATGTGGAAATTTAGCCAAAGCTTTTTCCATTTTTCGTTTTCCTATGTAGCAGAAAGGACAAACTACATCTGACCATATTTCTATTTTCATTGCATTTTCATTTACTTGATAAGAAATAGATTTTTGTACCAAAGAGTTCAACCCCTATTGATTTGAAAACGAAAGAATGTCCCTCCTGCGCGATGGAGATCGATGAAAAGGCCGCTATTTGCCCGATCTGCCAGTTTGAGTTCCCCAAGCGCTCATCTTGGATTACTTGGTTAGCAATATTTCTTTTAATCGTGTTTTTGTTGAGTTATATTTTGTGATTAAAAAAAACCTCACTATGAATAAGCGAAAATTTATTAAATCACTGGCGGCTTTAGGATTTACTGCTCCTATATTTTCATCCGAAACAGCTGCACGTTCTTGGGAGAGTTTGGATTTTGATGCTGCTGACTTTTGGGAGCAAATTCGAGCCAGCTATAAACTCAAACCAGATTACATCAATCTAGAAAATGGTTATTACTGTTTTTTGCCAGAACAAACGCTAGAAAAATATATCAAACACATTCGGGATGTAAACTACCAGGCTTCGCATTACATGCGCACTGTCCAATGGGAAAGTAAAGCAAAAAGTGTAGCTAAGTTGGCTGAATTAGTAGGTGCAAGTTCAGAAGAGATTGTTTTGACAAGAAATACAACCGAGTCGCTAGATCTGATCATTTCTGGATACCCTTGGCAAGCCGAAGATGAGGCGATCGCATCAAACCAGGATTATGGAAGTATGCTCAGCATGTTTGACTTGCAGGCTAAACGTAGTGGGATTAAAATAATCCGAATTGATATCCCAATGCATCCGGAAAACGATGCTGAAATTGTTGCTGCTTACGAAAAAGTGATAACCCCAAGAACCAAGTTGATGATGATCCCCCATATCGTCAATATCACTGGCCATATTCTTCCGGTAAAGAAAATCGTAGATATGGCTCATTCTCATGGAGTAGAAGTTATGGTAGATGGAGCGCATGCAGTTGGTCATTATGAGTTTTCAATTTCTGATTTGGGTTGTGATTATTATGGTACAAGTTTACACAAATGGCTTTCGGTACCGCTTGGTGCTGGGATGCTTTATGTTAAAAAGGATCGAATTTCGAAGTTGGAACCACTCTTGGCTCCATTTGACTTGAAGTTAGAGAATATTGGATACCTAAATCATATCGGTACTCATCCAGTAGCAACAGACTTAGCGGTGGTTGATGCAATAGATTTCCATCAAAATATTGGTGGAAAGCGAAAGGAAGATCGATTGCGATATATTCAGCGCTACTGGTCTGATCAGGTTCGTGATCTTTCGGGGATCCAGGTGAATACACCAAAAGACCCGCTTCGTTCATGTGGTATTGCCAATGTCGGTGTGGAGTCGATGAGCCCTGCGGATATGGCGAAAACTCTGATTGAGAAGTACAAAATTTTTACGGTAGCGATTGACGGAGTGGGAGTCAAAGGCTGCAGAATCTCACCTAATATCTACACAACAGAGAAGGAATTGGATGTTTTTGTGGCGGCTTTAAAAGAAATGTCTGGAAATGCTTAAAACTTTTGTTTCAGATTCTATAATTTTAGCCATATAACCAATTGTTATTTTGCGGATTTAGTAGTTCTATGCTCTTTTATTTGCCTAAATCATAAAATATAAGTTGAAAGCTCATTTATTTACCAATTTCCTTGCAATTCCTTTCCAAAGAATTCAATTTTGTTCACGCAATGAAAATGAATACTCAAATAGATTTTAGTAAAACGCAAACTTCTCAGGAAGGTACAGCTGCGCTTAAGTCTATTTTATTTTTTACTCCCCTGAGGAGGTATAGGTTTTTCTTTAGGGTTTAACCCTTCGCATTTTCTAAGAATTTCCTACGAGGAAAATTCTCCCCATTCATTTCTTGATCCTATCCAATCACCCGAATTCGTTCGGATTTATACATGCTTTTATCCATGGATAATATTTCATTTCAAATTATAGTTGCTAATCCTTCTCATAAGGAATACTCAATCACCATCACTAATGAGATGGAAAACTCTGCCAAAGCGCGGGGTACTGGAATCGCAAAGCGAACTCCCGAGTATGTGGAAACAAAAATGGATGAAGGAAAAGCAATCATAGCCTTAACCCCAGATGGGACGTGGGCAGGATTCTGCTACATCGAAGCATGGGGACATGGCAAGTACGTGGCAAACTCAGGCTTGATCGTAGCACCTGAGTTTCGGAAATATGGTTTGGCTCGGAAGATCAAGCGAGAAATCTTCAAGCTCAGTCGTCAGAAATACCCTGATTCAAAAATCTTTGGTTTGACGACAGGAGCTGCGGTAATGAAAATTAATTCCGAATTGGGCTATATACCTGTTTCCTATTCTGATTTGACAGATGATGAGGCTTTCTGGAAAGGTTGCCAGAGTTGTGTGAATTATGAGATTTTGATGAGTAAGAGTAGGCAAAACTGCATTTGTACAGCGATGCTATTTGATCCCCAAGCGAAAAAAAATAATACTGAAGACCTGGCACTACGGGATGATTTCAAGAAGGAAATCAATTTGTTTAGCCGCTGGGTTAGTCTAAAGAAATATGTGATGCTTAAATTGACTAAATCTAAAGATTCAATCAACAGCTTCTTTTTATAACATTCCTCTTTTTCAATAGGGGTAAAATTAATTAAAATGAAAAAAATCGTTTTGGCTTATAGTGGAGGCCTAGATACCACATTTTGTGCTTTACACCTTTCCCGAGATTTAGGATATGAAGTGCATGCCGTTATCGTGAATACTGGAGGTTTTTCTCGAGAAGAATTGAAGGCAATTGAGACAAGGGCTAATAATCTAGGCGTTGCCTCCTTTCACATCTTAGATGTGGTGGAAACCTATTACCACGAGGTGCTCAAGTATTTGGTTTTTGGTAACGTATTGAAAAATCAAACCTATCCCCTCTCCGTTTCAGCAGAGCGAATTTTGCAGGCTAAATCCCTTGCAGAATATGCAAAATCGATTGGTGCAAAAGCTGTTGCTCATGGATCAACCGGTGCTGGAAATGATCAGGTTCGTTTTGATATGATTTTTCAAACCATTGTTCCTGATATCGAGATAATCACTCCGATTCGTGATTTGAAGCTTTCCCGGCAGGAAGAAATCGAATATCTAAAAAAGCATGGTGTGGAGATGAATTTTGAAAAAGCAGCTTATTCTATTAACAAAGGTATTTGGGGAACATCGGTTGGAGGAAAGGAAACCTTAACTTCTTCAGATTATATTCCTGAAGAAGCTTGGCCTACGCAAGTAACTGCTCATGAACCGAAAGAATTGACCTTGACTTTTGTTCAAGGTGAGCTAAAAGGTGTGAATGGAAAGATTTACGAAACAGCTGTTGCCGCTATTCAAGAAGTACAAGCCTTAGCTGGGCCCTATGGAATCGGCCGTGATATTCACGTAGGAGATACAATCATCGGCATCAAAGGTCGTGTAGGGTTTGAAGCTGCAGCTCCATTGATTATTATTAAAGGGCATCAGCTATTGGAAAAGCATACGCTTACCAAATGGCAACTTTTCTGGAAAAATCAACTATCAGAATTCTACGGAAATCACCTGCACGAAGGTCATTACCTTGATCCAGTGATGCGAAACATGGAGGCTTTCCTAGCCGATACCCAGACTTTTGTGAACGGAGATGTTCGTGTCATGCTACAGCCCTATCGGTTTACGCTATTGGGGATTCAATCTGACAATGATCTGATGTCCAATAAGTTTGGAAGCTACGGCGAAATGAATAAAGGGTATACCGCTGAGGATGTAAAAGGATTCACTCGAATACTCGGTAATCAAACTTCGATTTTCCATAAAGTAAACCATCCCGATGAAGCGAATTAAAACAGCCATCATCGGTGCAGCGGGATATACTGGAGGCGAATTGCTTCGGTTATTGGTTCACCATCCTGCCTGTGAGTTGGTGTATGTGCATAGCAATAGTCAGAAAGGAAAAAAAGTGGCGGAAGTTCATCCTGATTTGATTGGAGATTCCGAATTGGTTTTTACTGATGTAGTACGAACTGAAGGGATTGAAGCTGTTTTTCTAGGGTTGCCTCATGGAGAAGCTAAAGGCTTTTTGGAAAAAAATCACTTTAGCCCTGAGACGGTCATTATTGACCTTTCGAATGATTTTAGAAATGAATCGAATGGGTTTGTTTATGGGCTGCCTGAGGTGAACAGATCAAAGATTCAGACAGCCAAGCGAATTGCTAACCCTGGCTGTTTTGCGACAGCAATTCAATTGGGGCTTTTGCCAGCAATTGCTAAAGGCTGGGTAAAAAATCAAATCCATATTTCGGGGATTACCGGAAGTACTGGTGCGGGCAAAAAACTAGCTGGGACTTCCCATTTTAGCTATCGAACCGGCAATACATCGGTTTATAAGTTATTTGATCACCAACATTTAGCTGAGATTTCTCAAACATTTTCACAGGTCAATTCAAGTTTTGATTCGGAACTGCTCTTTGTCCCTTACCGTGGAAATTTCTCCCGTGGAATCTGGATTACCAGCTATTTACCCTTTGAGGGAACAGGCGAAGAGGTATTAGAAGCATATCAAAAGTTTTATTCCAATGCGGCATTTACCCATGTTTCGATTCAGGATATTGATCTGAAGCAAGTGGTGAATACGAACAAGTGCATTATTTATACTCAAGTCAAAAAGGGTCAACTGGTGATCTATTCAGCGATTGATAACCTATTGAAAGGAGCTTCTGGACAAGCCGTTCAGAATTTCAATCTAGCTTTTGGTCTGGATGAAAAAGAAGGGCTGAGGCTAAAAAGCATTGCATTCTGAAGTCCTGCAGTTGGCGGTCAGAATTCGATTTCGGCTAGGTGAATTTTAGAAAATATAGCATAATTGTCAATTCGTAAAATAAACTGGGAAGTACGATTCAATCTCGTATTTCATAAGTCATAAACCCTTTTGTTATAATGAAATTATTTGATGTATATCCTCTAATGCCTGTCACCATCGCCAAAGCTGCTGGAGCAAAACTTTGGGATGATCAGGGTCAAGAATATTTGGATCTTTATGGTGGGCATGCTGTGATCTCTATTGGTCATACGCATCCGCATTTTGTAAAGCGAATCAAAGATCAATTGGATCAAATCGCTTTTTATTCGAATTCTGTACAGATTCCCATTCAAAAAGAATATGCTTCCAAATTAGCAGAGCTTTCATGCCTGCATGAGTATCAACTTTTTCTTTGTAATTCTGGAGCTGAAGCAAATGAGAATGCAATGAAAATGGCTTCATTTGCTACTAATAAACCTGGCTTTATCTCCTACTCTGGCGCCTTTCATGGACGGACATCAGGCGCAGTTGCTTTGACAGATAATCCAAAAATCATAGCACCGTGTAATTCTCGAGAGGACTTTCATATTCTCCCTTGGGGTGATTTGGAAGCTACTGAATCAGTTTTGAAATCGAATACCATTGCTGGAATTATCATTGAAGGAATTCAAGGTGTGGGTGGAATTCAAGTTCCCTCAGCTAAATTTCTAAAAGGAATCGCTGCCTTAGCCAAAAAATACAATGCCAAATTGATTTTGGATGAAGTTCAGTCCGGCTTTGGTCGTACTGGCAGATTCTTCGCTCATCAGTGGGTGGATGGGATCATGCCAGATTTGATCAGCATGGCTAAAGGTATGGGGAATGGCTATCCTATTGGTGGAATACTCATTTCTCCAGATTTCAAATCAAGCTATGGAATGCTTGGGACCACATTTGGAGGAAATCATTTAGCCTGCGCAGCAAGTCTTGCTGTTCTGGAAGTGCTCGAATCTGAAAAGCTTATTCCAAACGCTGCATTGCTCGGCACTCGGTTAATGAACGAGCTAAAAGATATTCCTGGAATTACAGATGTTCGAGGAATTGGATTGATGATTGGAATTGATTTGGATCGTGATGCAGGCCCCGTTCGAACAGAATTGGTTCAGAAATACCATATTTTCACTGGTAGTGCCGCTGGCAAACAAACCATTCGTCTTCTTCCTCCTTTAAATATCGAATGGAATCAGTTAAATTCGTTTATAGTCGCAATAAGAGAAATATTAAGTTAATCTTCTTTAATTTATATTAAATGGCAAATATTATTAAGCCAATTACGAGTTTTACCAAATTTGAATCTTACGACCTAGGTATTCAACTGATAGATCAGGCCCTCCTTTATAAGCATGATCCTTTTGTAGATAAACTAAAAGGTACAGGAAAGCGAATTGGCTGTATTTTTTTAAATCCCTCACTGAGAACTCGAGTTTCTACCCAATTGGCAGCTCTAAATCTTGGAATGGAGCCCATAATTCTAAATATGGATAAAGAAGGATGGGCACTAGAAATGAATGATGGTGCAGTGATGAATCGTGACAAAGTAGAGCATATCAAAGATGCCGCGGCAGTTTTGGGTTCATATTTCGATATCCTGGCCATTAGAGCATTTCCATCTCTAACTAACAAGGAAGAAGATTTGGCAGACTTTGTCTTTAACCAATTTGTGACCTATTGCGGAAAGCCAGTAATCAGCTTGGAGTCAGCAATCCGGCACCCGCTTCAAAGCTTGGCAGATCAGATTACAATTAAGGAGAATTCAACCAAGGCCAAACCAAAAGTAGTAATGACTTGGGCTCCTCATATCAAAGCGATTCCACATGCTGTGGCAAATAGCTTCGCAGAATGGACCTTAGGAATGGATCATGATTTGACGATTACTCATCCTGAGGGTTATGAGCTGGATGAACAATTTACAAAAGGTGCCAAGCTAGAATATAATCAAGCTAAAGCACTAGAAGATGCTGATTTTGTGTATGTTAAAAACTGGTCCTCATTTAATGATTATGGGAAAATTCTACAGGTAGATTCCAATTGGATGCTGACCGATGAGCATTTAATAGATGCGCCAAATGCAAAAATCATGCACTGCCTTCCAGTGCGAAGAAATGTAGAGCTTTCGGATGAAATGCTGGACAGCTCTCGATCTCTAGTGCAAGAACAAGCTAAAAATAGAGTATTTGCGGCTCAGTCGGTTATTAGTCACTTACTCGATTCTTAATCAAACCTTATGAAAATCAGTGTTATCAAAATAGGCGGAAATGTTATCGATTACCCCGAAAAGCTAGATGAGTTTTTAAAGATTTTTGCAAAATTCCCTGGCCATAAAATCCTTGTCCATGGTGGAGGTATTATGGCCTCTCGTTTTGGTGAATCCCTTGGTGTGATGCCGGAGATGGTGGATGGTCGTCGGATAACAGATAAAGATACCCTGGATGTGGTAACGATGGTTTATGCAGGATTGATTAACAAAAATATTGTGGCTAAGCTTCAGGCCTTGCAAGTGAATGCGATAGGGATGACTGGTGCTGATGGCAATATTATTCGATCCAATAAAAGACCGATAAAGGAAATTGATTATGGTTTTGTAGGTGATATCCAAGAGATCAATGTTAAGTTGATCGATCACTTGCTAACCGGTGAATTGCTTCCTGTAGTGAATGCAATCACTCATGATGGAAAGGGCCAATTACTAAATACCAATGCTGATAGTATTGCATCTGCACTTGCTACGAGTTTGGCAGTAGAGCATCAAGTAAATCTATATTTTTGCTTCAACAAAAGTGGGGTTTTGATTGATGAGAATAATGAGAACTCCATCATCCCGCTAATAAATGCAGATATATACAAGGAATTGAAGAGAGAGAAGGTAATCCATTCGGGGATGATTCCTAAACTTGACAATGCCTTCGAAGCCCTTCAAAAAGGGGTGAATCACGTTTGGATCGGAAAAGCTGAAAATCTGCAATTAGCAGCAAAAGGGAAACTATCCGGTACGATCATCGAGCAGCATCGCTATGATCTTTATTGATTGGAAGTCGTGAAAAAATTGAGCCCACTTTATCAGGATGCAATTGATTTGCTTTGTCAGCTGATTCAAACGCCTTCTTTTTCCAGCGCAGAGCGTGCTACATCCGAGTTAATTGAAGATTTCTTGATCACCCGAGATGTATCAGTAGAGCGATCGGGAAATAATATTTGGGCTTTTGCAGCTCCTTTTGATCGCAAAAAGCCTACAATCTGGTTGAATTCACATCATGACACGGTGAAACCTAACTCTGGATATACCATAGACCCATTTTTCCCTTTAATTGAAAATGGGAAGTTATTTGGTTTAGGAAGTAATGACGCAGGTGGATGCCTGGTCAGTTTAATCAGCACATTCTGTTTTTTTCATGAGCAGGATTTACCATTCAATTTGATCTTAATTGCTTCCGCTGAAGAAGAGATATCAGGCAAAAATGGGATTTCATCGGTCATTGAACAACTCCCCCCCTGTGATTTAGCAATCGTAGGTGAACCCACTTTGATGGATGTGGCTATAGCAGAAAAAGGTTTGATGGTCATTGATGCCAAAACCGTTGGAATAGCTGGTCATGCGGCACGTGAAGAAGGAGTTAATGCGATTTATTTGGCTTTAGAAGACCTTCAGAAAGTCAAAGTATTTCAATTTAAGAGAAAATCAGATTTTCTGGGAGATACCAAAGTTTCCGCCACAGTCATTCATGCCGGACAGCAGCATAATGTGGTTCCGGATCTTTGTGAGTTTGTTTTGGATGTCCGTGTGACTGATTCGTATAGCTTGGAAGAAGCGCTGGATGAATTAGGTGCTGCCTTGAATGCGACTTTGACACCCAGATCCTTGCGTTTACAATCTTCTCGATTGGAAAAAGATCATTTAGCTTGGCAGGCGATCACTCAATTGGAACTGAAAACGTATGGAAGTCCCACCCTTTCGGATCAGGCTTTGATTCCATTTCCATCCCTTAAAATGGGGCCGGGAGACTCTGCGCGTTCTCATACTGCAGATGAATTTATTTATTTGAATGAGATTCAAGAAGGAATTGATGGTTATATCAATTTTATAAAATCCTATTCTGAATTACTAAAAAACAAGATTTAAGATGAAGCTTTGGCAGAAAGAAGTCGGTAATAAAAAAGAAGTGGAATCATTCACGATAGGTCGTGACCCTGAGTTTGACTTGATTTTAGCTCCTTTTGATGTGCTTGGATCGATGGCGCATGCACAAATGCTGAGCACTATCGGTTTACTGACAAAAGCCGAAAATGAGCAACTTCAAAGTGGCTTGAAAGCTATTTATTTTGAAATTAAAAAAGGCCAATTTGAAATAGCTCCAGGTGTGGAAGACGTACATTCTCAAGTTGAATTCCTTCTCACGGAGCGATTTGGTGATATTGGTAAAAAGCTTCATTCTGGTAGAAGTCGCAACGATCAAGTTTTGGTTGATTTGAAGCTCTATTATCGAGCAGCAATCCGTGAATTGGTAGAAGAAACTTCTATACTTTTTGATTTATTACTCAAACTGTCAGAAAAGCATAAGGGAGATTTAATGCCCGGATATACGCATACACAGCTAGCTATGCCTTCGTCCTTTGGCTTATGGTTTTCTGCGATTGCCGAGGGACTTTCTGAAGATTTAGGACTTTTGCAGGCTGCATTTGATCTTTCCAATAAAAATCCACTAGGTTCTGCGGCTGGCTACGGATCAAGTTTTCCACTTAACCGAACGATGACCACTGAGCTTCTAGGCTTTGCTGATCTTCATCACAATGTGATCAATGCCCAGAATAGTCGGGGAAAAACTGAACGAACACTTGCTTTTGCCATGGCTGGGCTTGCAGCAACACTTAATCGAATGGCGGCTGATATCTGTGTTTTTATGAATCAGCATTTTGCTTTTGTGTCTTTTCCAGACGAGTTGACCACAGGAAGTAGTATCATGCCACATAAGAAGAACCCTGATGTTTTTGAATTGATCCGTGCAAAAACAAATCAGATTCAGGCAATCCCTAATACTGTTAGTCTATTGCTTACGAATACAACCACTGGTTATCACCGCGATCTTCAATTGCTTAAAGAAGAGATTTTCCCTGGCTTAGCCACTCTAAAATCTTGCTTGGAAATGAGCACTTTCATGCTCAAATCAATCAAAATCAAAGAAAATATCCTTAAAGACCCATTTTATAAGCACCTGTTCTCAGTCGAAGTAGTCAATGAGTTAGTCCTTCAAGGAATTCCGTTCCGTGACGCTTACAAGCAAGTTGGGAGTGATATTGAAAAAGGAAATTTTTCGCCAGATCAAAGTAAATTGAATCACACACATGAAGGTAGCATTGGTAATCTATCGCTGGATGCTATTGAAGGGAAAATGAATAAAGTCATCAGTTCTTTTGATTTTGAAAAAATGGATGTGGCTATCAAACTTCTTCTAAACTAGAAGAACAGTAATAATTATATTATCAAACCCTCCTATTTTTGTTAAGGATTATCTACTTTAATGGAAGTGATTATTAAAATCCACTCAATGGAAAACCTTTTCGGAAGTAATTTAAAATATGATTTAAAATCCAGTCTAGTGGTTTTCTTAGTTGCCTTGCCACTTTGTCTTGGAATAGCAATTGCCAGTGGGGCCCCGCCAATGTCTGGGTTGATCGCTGGAATTATTGGGGGTATTGTAATTGGAGCAATTTCTGGTTCACACGTAGGTGTAAGTGGTCCCGCGGCTGGATTAACAGTAATCGTATTAGATTCTATTAATACTATGGGAACATTTGAATTATTTCTAGCAACTCTGGTCGTTGCAGGATTGATTCAACTGACTTTAGGCATCCTTAAAGCTGGAATAATAGGTTATTATTTTCCCCACGCTGTCATCAAGGGTATGCTAGCAGCTATTGGATTGATTTTAATTTTGAAACAAATTCCTCATGCGCTTGGCTACGATGTAGATGCCATGGGAGATGAGACCTTTCTCCAAGCAGATAATCATAATACTTTTTCAGAAATTTGGTATGCCTTCCAATTCTTCAGTCCTGGAGCCATACCTATTGTTCTAATTGCAATTGCAATTCTGATTTTTTTTGAAAGACCTCGAATCAAGGACCACAAAATATTTGGCACTATACCCGGTGCATTGTGGGCGGTCATTTCAGGAATTGTCATAAATGAATTTTACATGATCTGGAAGCCTGAATGGAAGCTCACTGGTAATCATTTGGTAAAAATACCAGTTTTGGAAAATTTGGGGGAAATTTCAAGCCTTTTAGTTTTCCCGGATTTCTCAATGATCGGTGAAGGAACATTTTGGATCGTAGCCGTCACTATTGCAATTATCGGAAGTTTGGAAACATTACTTAGCATAGACGCTGCTGACAAGCTTGATCCACGCAAAAGGATTACGCCACCAAGTAGAGAACTGATTGCCCAAGGCATAGGTAACACACTTTCAGGATTAATAGGTGGCCTACCTACCACCGCGGTGATTGTACGCAGTACTGCAAATATTTCCTCCGGTGCGCGAACTAAAATGTCAGCGATTTTTCACGGGGTATTGTTGATGATTTTGGTTTTGAGTATTCCGACTATCTTGAATATGATTCCATTGAGTTGCTTAGCAGCAGTTTTGTTTTTAGTAGGTTATAAGCTAGCAAAACCTTCGATCTTCATAAGAATATATAATCATGGTTGGGACCAGTTTATTCCTTTCTTGGTGACAGTGGTAGCCATTTTATTAACGGATCTTTTGATGGGAATCGGAATAGGATTGGTGTTTGGATTAGTTTTCGTTGTCAAAACAAACTTTGTGCACTCCGTTGATGTGACTGAAAGGAAGGGTAATTACCTTGTGAAACTTCGAAAAGATGTTTCTTTTCTTAATAAAGCCTTGCTGATCAAAGAACTATCAAAAATCCCTAAAGGATCCACGGTCATCATCAATGCTCACAATGCGGAATTTATTGATCATGACATTCAAGAAGTATTAAATGATTATATACACACTTCAGCTGATAAAAATATTACCGTATTATTGGATGGCTTTAATTTTAAATTTAACAAAGAACCTGCATGAATGCCTACGATAAACTTTTACTTCAAAACAAAGCTTGGTCAAAAGAGAGGACAGCTGCTGACAAAGATTTCTTTAAGAGATTAGAGAACAGACAATCTCCAAAGTTCCTATGGATTGGGTGTTCCGATAGTAGGGTTCCTGCAAATGAGATTACCGGTACTCCTCCCGGAGATATTTTCGTTCACAGGAATATTGCCAATATGGTGGTGCATACCGATCTAAATATGCTTTCGGTGCTTGAGTATGCTGTAAAAGTATTGAAGGTCGACCATATTATAGTCTGCGGTCACTATGGTTGTGGTGGAGTTGGGGCGGCTTTGAGTAATAGTAACCTAGGGCTGATCAACAAATGGCTTAGAAATATCAAAGAGGTTTATAAGATTCACCAAAAAGAAGTGGACGCTGTGCAAGATCCGGCGGATAAAGTCAATAAGCTCGTTGAGCTTAATGTGATTGAGCAGTGTAGGGATTTAGTGAAAACCTCAATTATTCAAACTGCCTGGAAAGTCAGAAAAGCTCCAGAGATTCATGGTTGGGTATATGGACTTGGTGATGGATTGATCAATGAATTGATCACTATTGAGCCAGATTTTGAGAAAATAGATCCGATATTTCGTTACAATTTTGATCAACTCGGATAACCAACAAAAAAATTTTTAAAAAGGAAGAGGAAATCGTTTTGATTTTCTTTATTCTGTATCTTTATTTACGTGTCCTTTCACTTTTTAGTGCTTGGATTTATATAGAAGAGGCGAGAGACAGGCTCATCGACCCTCTGGCAACCTGGAAAGTCCAAGGTGCCAATTCCTGCCAAATAGGCTATTCTTATTTGGATCTATAAATTCTCTGCAAAATGCACTCTGGATTTAAGCCTCTTTTTCTTTCTCGATTTTCCAAACCGGATTATAAACTTTCGGCTGTTTTCATGTGCTGATTTTTTTTCAGATGTGATTCTTTGTCTATTTCATTTTACAATCTCAACTTTAAACTTCTTTATTATGTCTACTAATTATCGATTCGAAACTCTTCAGCTTCATGCTGGACAAGAACCGGATCCTACTACTAATTCTCGAGCCGTTCCTATTTACCAGACGACCTCGTACGTGTTTAACTCTGCAGAGCATGGCGCAAATTTATTTGGGCTCAAGGAATTTGGTAATATCTACACCCGTATCATGAATCCCACTACGGATGTCTTCGAAAAGAGGATAGCTGCATTGGAAGGTGGAGTGGCTGCCGTAGCAACAAGTTCTGGTCAGGCTGCCCAATTTTTAGCTTTAAATAACATCTTAGAAGCTGGTGATAATCTGATTTCTACAACCTACCTATATGGAGGAACCTATAACCAATTTAAAGTAGCTTTTAAGCGACTAGGTATCGAAGCTCGCTTTGCAAAAGGTCATGAAGCGGCTGCTTTCGAAGCACTAATCGATGATCGTACGAAAGCGATTTATATTGAAACGATTGGTAACCCTGAGTTTAATATCCCTGATTTTGAAGCGATCGCTGCGGTGGCCAAGAAGCATGATATTCCATTGGTTGTTGATAATACCTTCGGTGCGGGGGGTTATTTATTTAAGCCATTGGCTCATGGAGCAAACATTGTGACCAGTTCAGCTACCAAATGGATAGGTGGTCATGGTACGTCTGTTGGTGGGATTATTGTCGATGGAGGAAATTTCAATTGGGGAAATGGCAAGTATAAGCAGTTCTCTGAACCATCAGAAGGATATCATGGATTGAACTTTTGGGAGGTTTTCGGAGAAAATAACCCTTTAGGATTACCCAATATTGCCTTTGCTATTCGTGCACGAGTAGAAGGCCTTCGCGATTTTGGACCTGCAATAAGTCCCTTCAATTCATTTCTTCTTTTACAAGGCATTGAGACTCTTTCACTACGTGTGCAGCGAACAGTAGAAAATGCGTTGACTTTAGCAAAATGGCTTGAAGCCCATCCTAAAGTGCAGAAAGTGAATTATCCAGGTTTAGAATCATCTCCTTACCACACTTTGGCTAAGAAATACCTTAAAAATGGCTTTGGCGGTGTATTGAGTTTTGAGGTCAAAGGAGATAAAGCGGCTACTTCAAATCTGATCAATAGTCTTCAGTTGATCTCTCATCTCGCCAATGTGGGTGATGCGAAAACATTGATTATCCAACCATCTGCAACGACTCACCAACAACTTTCAGATGAAGAACAAGCAGCATCAGGAGTGACGCCTAACCTACTTAGAATATCTTGTGGAATTGAGCATATTGAGGATATTAAAGCAGATTTGGAACAAGCTTTCGAAAAATTGTAAATCAATCAATGAATCTAAAAACCCCTTTTGAGTCTATTTCTATGACTAAAGAGTTGTTCAATTCACACTTACCCTTGCCACTTGAATCCGGGGAGCATCTCCCCGAGTTCAACTTGGCTTACACCACTTATGGAAACTTAAATGCAGATCGATCAAATGTAATTTGGGTGATTCATGCTTTAACAGGTGACTCAAATGTGGCAGAGTGGTGGAGTGGACTTGTAGGTGAGGGAAAATTCTTTGATCCCTCCTCCTATTTTATCGTTTGTGCAAATTTGATTGGTTCATGCTACGGCTCTACCAATCCCTTTTCTATAAATCCCAACAGTTCAGTTCCCTACTACTATGATTTTCCCTCTCTGACGACTCGTGATCATGCGATTGCATTGGAGCGGCTTCGCGTTCATCTTCATTTAGAACAGATCGATACCTTGATCGGAGGTTCGCTAGGAGGTCAGGTTGGGCTGGAATGGTCAATAATTCTTGGAAATCGATTGGCTCATGCGGTAATTCTAGCATCAACAGCTAAGTCGACGCCTTGGGTGATTGGATTCAATGAGACGCAGCGAATGGCTATTGAGTCCGATTGCACTTGGGGTCAAAAAGTTGAAAATGCTGGAAAAAAAGGATTGGAAACTGCTAGAGCGATTGCGATGCTTAGTTATAGGCATCCGGAGGATCTCACCAAAAAACAAAGTGATACGGAGTCCAAACTGGACAATTTCCGAGCAGCTAGCTATCTACGTTATCAAGGAGAGAAATTAGCGAAGCGTTTTAACGCGCTATCTTACTGGAACTTAAGTAAGAGTATGGATAGTCATGATTTAGGTAGAGCAAGAGAAAGTCTACCTGCTGCTTTGGGAGAAATTAAAGCAAAAGTATTGACCGTGGGTGTGAATTCAGACCTGCTTTTTCTTGCTTCCGAATCTCAGTTTATTGCAAAAAATGTAAAGAACGGAAGCTATCAAGAAATCAACTCACTTGCTGGTCATGATGCATTTCTGATTGAGTTTGAGCAGTTGAGCTTAATCTTAGAATCCTTTTATCAAGAAAGCTAAAAAGTGAAACTGGGAATGGACTAGTTTGGCTTGCTCCATTCCACGGTTTTGCCAACCCAAGAGAAACCGAGGTAGCCTTTGACTTCTAATATTTCCTTATTTTTGAGTTTCAATTCGCAAGAATAGGTTTTCCCTGATTCTGGATCGTATATTTTCCCACCTTCCCAAGTTCCATTTTTAAAAGATAGATTTTCCAAAATAGTTAAACCCATTATAGGCCTTTTCTGAAGGGCTGGATCAGAATTTTTGCTATCTAATATAGTCTTTGGGTCCCTTCCTTTAAGTTCTATCCAAATAATTTTGCCCATGTATTTAGACCCACTTTTCAGAATCTCAATTTTAGCGGATTTTTCAGCATTGAACCAAGTTCCTAAAATTTCACTTTCGGATTGTGCCTGAACAGATTGAAATCCAAACAGCATGCAGAAAATAAATACTGGAGCAAATTGAGGAGTTTTCATAAAAATTGAGTTTGTACTGTACCTAATCTTTTACCTTTGAGTTTGTTTAGAAAATCAGGAGCAAGATATATTTAATGACTTCGAGTTTAAAGTTTGACAATCACCAACTTGAATTGCTTCCAGAAAAAGCAATTTGGGTACCGAATCTGAATTCAATTTTTACCGCTGACCTTCATTTTGGGAAGGCGGCCCATTTCAGGAAATCAGGAATCCCTATTCCAGAGCAGATTCATGATTATGATTTGGAGTTGATCAGGTATTTGGTAATGAAATATAAGCCAATTGATTTTTATTTTCTAGGAGATCTTTTTCATAGTGATTGGAATGATCAATGGGACTATTTGAATTTATTTCTAGTTGAGTTTGGGGAGACTACTTTCCATTTGATCAAAGGAAACCATGACATCCTTTCTCCGATCGCTTATCAGAAATCATCCTTTAAGATTCATAACGAACCCATTACCATCGGCAAGCTGCTCCTTTCTCATGAACCACTGAATTCTATTCCTGAGGGCTATTTGAATCTCTGCGGTCATATTCATCCAGGAATTAGACTAGTTGGAAAAGGAAGGCAATCGATTCGGATCCCCTGCTTTCATCTTCGGTCAAATCAATTAACCTTACCCGCTTTTGGGGGATTTACTGGTCTTGCTTTGATCAAGCCGAAGACAGGAGATCAAATTTTTGGAGTCACCCAAAAAAAAATCATTCAAATCCTTTAACAAGATAAGATTGGCAATGTCCTTGGGGTAAGTTAATTTTGACAGGTAGAAAATTATATATGGCTAGCAATCGGAAGAAAAAAACACTCGGTCACTTCAAATTTGGAAGTGTCTTATTCAGTACCACCCTCTCTCTTTTTATTGTTGGACTATTTGGTGTCATTCTAATCCAAGCAAAAACGCTAACCAGTTTGATTCGAGAGAATATTGAAGTTCAGGTTTTTTTGGATAAGAATCTTGAAGAATCAGAGATCAAGGCTATTCAGACTAATCTAGCTCAGAGAGCTTTTATTTTAAGAAAATCAGATACGTTGAGTTTGAAATTTGTGACTGATGAGGAGGCTGCAGCTACTTTTATAGAAAGTACTGGAGAAGATTTCACCAAGTTTCTGGAGGACAATCCCCTTCGGGATAGTTTTGTGATCTCTATCGCTGAAGAATTTCAAACTGGTGAGCAATTAGAAGCTATTGTCAAAGAATTGGAAGAAGTTCCGGGAATCTTTGAAGTTTCCTACATGACTGATTTAGTGGATTCGATCAATAAAAATCTGCTTAAGGTGAGTTTAGTGCTTGGGGGCTTTATCCTTATTCTGATTATTACTGTGGTCATGTTGATTAATAACACCATTCGTTTGGCCTTATTCTCACAGCGATTTTTGATTCGATCCATGCAGCTCGTCGGAGCCACTAGAAGTTTTATTCGTAAGCCATTTTTAGCTCGGGCATTTATATTTGGAGTGTTGGCTGGCAGTTTTGCTTCACTTATTCTGTTTGTGTTAGTCAAATACACTCAATCTTCTATCGAAGGATTTGCGATGCTTCAAAATCAGGAGTTATTATTGGTTCTATTCGGCACGTTAATTTTGATCGGTGGAATTCTCTCAGTACTAAGTACCTTGAGAGCTGTAAATAAATATCTAAACATGTCTTTGGACGAACTCTATTAATAATGAGCAAATCTTCATTTCCTTTTTCTAGAAAAAATTATAAGCTGATGTTAATCGGTATTGCTTTGATTATTGTTGGTTTCATTTTGATTGGGCTAGACGGTGAACCTCATGGCAATGGGATTTTAGGATTAACTATTGGTCCGATCGTTACCCTTGCAGGATTCATTTTTGAGTTTTATGCGATTTTTGCAAAATCAGAATCCAACTAAGTAGTATATATAAAATTCGAGAAGTGAGTTTAAAATCACTGCTCGATCAAATCATGGAAGAAATCCCCTACGGAGAGTTATTTTTAATAAACAAACCCTATCAATGGACCTCTTTTGATGTGGTAAGAAAAGTAAGGAATACACTAAAAATCAAGAAAGTGGGTCATGCTGGGACATTAGACCCTTTAGCGACCGGATTGCTTATCGTCTGCGCTGGAAAAATGACCAAGCAAATCGACACTTTTATGGGGCAGGAAAAAGAGTACACTGGTACTTTTGTTATCGGAGCTACTACTGACTCGTTTGATTTAGAGCAACCTATTCTTCCAGTAGCCGATCCTTCAGGGATTAATTTGGAGCAGGTTTTAGTGGCAGTAAGCCAACTTACCGGAACGATTCAGCAAGTCCCTCCTACTCATTCTGCTATCAAGGTTGATGGTAAACGAGTTTATGAATCGGCTAGAAAAGGGATTTCTGTAAAAATGGATCCAAGAGAAGTTACCGTGAGTAAATTCGAAATTACCAGATTCGAAAATGCTGAAATTGATTTTCGAATAGTTTGCTCCAAAGGAACCTATATCCGAAGTCTAGCTAGAGATCTTGGAGAGATTTTAGGAGTAGGAGCTTATATGAGTGCGCTTTGTCGAACTCGTATCGGGGATAATCTTTTGGAGAAAAGCTGGGAATTGGTTGAATTGATAGAAGAAATCAAATCAAGGAGCCATGAAGATTTATGAAGGCTTAGCCGATTTTCCAAATATCCAAAATGCGGTAGTCACGAGTGGTACTTTTGATGGAGTTCATCTTGGACATCAAAAAATCCTTCATCGAATCAAAGAGGTGGCAAAGGCAATCAATGGGGAGACTGTATTAATTACATTTTGGCCACATCCTAGATTGGTTCTATTTCCGAATGAGCATAAGCTTAGATTGCTAAGCACCTTTGAGGAAAAGGCAAAATTGCTCCGTCAATTCGGAATAGATCATTTGGTCACGCTGCCTTTTACAAAGGAATTTTCCGAGCTAAGTTCTCAGGAATTCATACAATCCATATTGGTAGATAAGATTCACTGCAGGAAATTAGTAATTGGATACGATCATCGATTCGGTAAGAATCGTGAAGGAAGTTTTGAATTTCTTCAAGCAAATCAATCCAAATTTGGATTTGAATTGGAAGAAATCTCTAGACAAGATGTAGATGATATCGGAATTTCAAGCACTAAAATCCGATATTCACTCGAGATAGGTGATGTGAAAACAGCCAGCACTTACTTGGGAAGGCTGTATGAATTGAATGGCCTTGTGATCAAAGGCCAGCAAATCGGTCGGTCAATTGGCTTTCCTACTGCTAATATTCACATCCCGAATGACTACAAGCTTATTCCCAAAGATGGTGTGTATGCAGTGTACACAGAAGTCGATGGGGTGTCCTATAAGTCTATGTTGAATATAGGGAATAGGCCAACGGTAAATGGAACCAAGAAAACTGTAGAAGCACATTTGTTTGATTTTCAGGGTGACCTTTATGACCGCCAAGTCACGATCTATTTTCAATCATTCCTTCGAGATGAGCATAAGTTTGAAGGTCTTGAAGCATTAAAGGCACAGCTTTACCTAGACCAGCAAGACGCAAAGAATTTATTATAAACCCAAATGTATGATCAATAAAACCGTAAAAAACGCAACAGAAGCCGTTGCCGACATTCCTAGCAATGCAATGTTGATGATGGGAGGTTTTGGGCTTTCTGGAATTCCGGAAAATTGTATTTCAGCCTTACTGAAACTTGATATCAAAGATTTGACAATTGTCTCCAATAATGCAGGTGTAGATGACTTCGGAATTGGACTATTACTTAAAAAGCGAATGGTCAAGAAAATGATCTCAAGCTATGTCGGTGAGAATGCTGAATTCGAAAGACAATTATTAAGTGGAGAATTAGAAGTGGATTTGATTCCTCAGGGCACATTGGCCGAGCGAGTGCGTGCTGGTGGAGCGGGAATTCCCGCCTTCTTCACTCCTGCTGGGGTAGGAACAGAAGTAGCAGAGGGTAAAGAAACCAGAGAATTTGATGGAAAAACCTATTTGTTGGAAAGTTGGCTTAAAGCTGATTTCTCTATTGTTAAAGCTTGGAAAGGTGATACCGCGGGGAATTTGATTTTTAAAGGAACTGCTCGGAACTTCAATCCAATAATGGCTACTGCAGGAAAAATTTGCATTGCGGAAGTAGAAGAACTGGTACCTGCGGGTGAATTAGATCCAAATCAGATTCATACACCAGGGATTTACGTACAGCGGATTTTTCAGGGGAAGGATTACGAGAAGCGAATCGAACAGTTAACCATTAGCAAATAAGATAAGATGTTGACTAAAGAACAAATAGCCCAAAGAATAGCCAAAGAGGTGAAAAATGGCCAATACATCAATTTAGGTATAGGGATTCCAACGCTTGTTGCTAACTACATTCCAAGTGATCTAGATGTCGTCTTACAATCCGAAAATGGACTTTTAGGAATTGGACCTTTTCCAACCGAAGAAGCGGTAGATCCGGATTTGATTAATGCAGGAAAGCAGACGATTACTTTGGCTAGAGGCTCAGCACTCTTCAATTCTGCAGAATCTTTTGCGATGATACGAGGTGGACATGTTCATTTGACCATTTTGGGCGCGATGGAGGTTTCTGAAAATGGTGACATTGCTAATTGGAAAATCCCCGGAAAGATGGTTAAAGGAATGGGAGGCGCGATGGACCTTGTTGCCTCAGCTGAAAATATTATTGTAGCAATGCAGCATTGTTCGAGAAGCGGCGAATCGAAGTTGCTTCCAAACTGCGAGCTTCCGATCACTGGAATCCGATGTGTAAAAAAGATTGTGACTGATCTTGCAGTCCTTGAAATAGCTTCTGAAGGCGGATTTATTCTTAAAGAGCGTGCACCTGGGGTAAGCGTTGAAGAGATTAGATCTAAAACAGCTGGTAAATTAATTATCGAAGGAGAAGTCCCAGAGATGAAATTTTAATGAAAAATGAACTTGAAAACCTCCTTTGGAGGTTGAAGGGAAACTAATAAAAGTAGATTAACAATTGATATATGAAAAATTCTGAAATAAAATTCCAAGTTGAGCTTGATGAGAAAAGTTTGCCAAAGTCTATTACTTGGAATGCGTCTGATAAAGAAGAAGAAGGATTAGAAGCAACCAAGAGTATAAGTCTCAATGTTTGGGACAATCTAAATCATAGTACGCTTCGAATTGACCTTTGGACTGAAGAAATGTCAGTGGTAGAGATGAAACGTTTTTACATTGATATACTTGGAGGAATGGCTCAAACTATTCTCACCAGCACGGCCGATGAATATATGTCAGAGGAAATTAAAGAGCTTTGCGATCGGTTAGTTTTGCACATAAATGAGGAAAACAAAAAAGCTTAAAGAATCAGAAATAAATTAATAAAGGGACTGAATTAAATCATTCCCTTTATTTTTTGACATAGATTAAAAAAAAAATACTTGTCTAATTTCTAACAAAACATATGTTTATTTTTAATTTAACTAATTGTTTGCCTTAAATGCTTTAATATTTCTAATAAAGGCTCAGAGTTTCCATAATTCTATTTTATTTAGTCTTTTAAAAAGTTTATTTTTTTAAAACAAAAATTTTTTTATTGGCTTTTTAATATAAATTTCGAACATAAACACCCAATTACCCCTTACAATTTCATTTAAACCCTAAAATGTAAAAACGCCTATGAGCAATTTTACCTCAAAACTCAGCGTGTCAGTATTCATGATGAGCCTGCTAGTTTCCTTTATTTCTTTCCAGGCATTTGCCCAGACAGTTGTTAAAGGTAATATAATTGACGCCGAAACTAAGGAGACGCTAGTCGGTGTAAATATCCTTGTTAAAGGTAAAATTATCGGAACGATTACAGATTTATCCGGTAATTATAACCTCAGTGTAACTCAGGAACCGCCTTTTACCTTGGTGTTTTCAATGGTAGGTTATGTCACCAAAGAAGTGGAAATCACTAATGGTATCACTACGCTTGATATGGCGCTCACTGAAACCTCAATATTAGGACAAGAAGTTATTGTATCTGCATCAAGAGTAGAAGAAGGAATACTTAAATCCCCAGTATCTATCGAAAAGATGGATATTATCGCAATTAGAGATGCACCGCAAGCAAGTTTCTATGATGCGTTAAATAATTTAAAAGGAGTCGAAATGGCTACTCAATCATTAACCTTTAAGTCCTTCAATACTCGTGGGTTTAATGCTAATGGTAATACAAGAACAGTTCAAATGATTGATGGGATGGATAACCAAGCACCTGGATTGAACTTCTCTGTGGGTAACATCGTGGGTATCTCCGAATTGGATCTAGAAAGTGTTGAATTAATGCCAGGAGCATCTTCGGCACTTTACGGACCAAATGCGATCAATGGAATTCTATTGATGAATTCTAAAAATCCATTCCAATATCAGGGGCTTTCCGCAAGTGTTAGAACCGGTATTATGGATGAGAGTGGAAGAAGTAATCCCTCTACTGGATTCTACAATTTCTCAGCTCGCTATGCAAAAGCAATAAATAATAAGTTTGCTTACAAAGTAAATGTAGAATACTTAAAAGCCGATGATTGGCAAGCCAATGACTTCAGAGATCAGTCTTTATTAAACGGCAATTCAATCGAAGGTGGATCAAGAGAAAACAATCCAGGTTATAATGGCGTGAACGTTTATGGTGATGAGACAAACGTAAACATGTCAAGTGTAGCTCAGTCTTTAGTAGCTGCTGGTCTTCTTCCAGGAGCAGCACTTCCATTAATTCCTAATACATTTGTATCAAGAACAGGTTATTTTGAGCGTGATATTGCGAATTATGGCACGAAGTCTTTGAAATTGAATGCTGCATTGCATTGGAGATTAAATGACCGAGTAGAAGCAATAATTCAAGGTAATTATGGCTTTGGTACAACAGTTTATACTGGTGCTGACCGTTATTCCATAGCAAACTTCAAGCTTGGTCAATACAAGGCAGAACTTAGAGGGGCTAATTGGTATGTAAGAGCTTACACAACACAAGAGCGTTCAGGTGATGCATTTGCTGTAGGTATTGCTGCTCAAGGCGTCAACGAAGCTTGGAAAACAAGCCAACAGTGGTTTGGAGAATATGTAGGAGCTTATGCTCAGGCAGTTTCTGGTGGAGCTAATGCCGCCGCCGCACACGGCCTTGCCAGAGGATTTGCTGATCAAGGTAGATATTTACCTGGTACTTCACAATTTGACCAAGCATTAGCGGGTGTTACTTCCCGCCCTATCCCTGGAAATTCGGCAGGAGTTGGAGCTAAATTCGTTGACAAAACGAATTTGTATCACTTCGAAGGATCTTACAACTTTTCAGATCAGATCAAATTTGCTGAAGTAGTGGTTGGAGCAAACTACAGGATTTATCAACTAAACTCTGAGAAAACCCTTTTTGCTACAGATGAGAATGGTGCTGAATTTTCTATCGCAGAATATGGGGGATATATCCAAGCTTCAAAAAAGCTTTTCAATGATAAATTTAAATTAACAGCTTCTGGACGTTACGATAAAAATGAGAATTTTGCTGGTCAGTTTTCTCCAAGAGTATC
>CAWUWQ010000132.1:0-4965 GCA_963926065.1 uncultured Algoriphagus sp. | reverse complement strand
CAGATAGGAAAATATAATCTCCGCCAGATTTCTGGAAATGGGTGCCTAATTCGGCATAGATCAATGCTCCAATCAAAGCCATTGCACCTCCTAATGACCAAAGCAATATGATGGACCAAGTATTTTGAATCTCAACCAATTGAAAGCCTAAGCTGGTAAAAACTCCCGTGCCGATCATATTTGCAATCACCAGACCAGCCGCAGTTTTCCAGCCTATTTTTTGATTTGTGGACATTGATTAGGAGGTTACGGATTTTGAAAACAATAAAAAAGGCATCTGCCGAAGCAAACGCCTTTTCAATTAATCTTACTGAAAATTAATCCTTTTTCACTTCTTCAAAAATATCAATTGGAGTAGCTTTTACTTGTTCTTCAAAAGCTTTCCAATCACCATTCATAAACAGTTCTACTTCTGCCATTGCCTCATCAGCAGCTGATCTTGCCTGGTCAAATAAACGCATTTCTGTAGGTCCTGGTGCTGAGTAGGAAGATCCGGCATATCTGCGAGGTAGACTTACCATAGTCATTGTCGTTGGATATAGGCTTCTTACTATTCCTTGACCTTCCAAAGTAGGACCCTCGAAAGCTTCTCGAGTCTTATCCAATGATTTTTTTACTTCTTTGGCAGCTTTGGTAAGTGCTTTTGCATCTTCAGTATCAATGTCTTTAGTCATCGCTAAAACTTTATCAATTGTTTTTTGTGCATTGTCCAACTTTTCTGTTGAAGAACTTACTTCGGAAGTAAGGCCTTCCAACTTCTTCATGAAATCCTCCTTAGCTTTCAGATCTGCAATATTGACTTTGATTCTTGGATCGGAATAAACATTAATACTAGTCTCATCCTCTACCTCTTGGAATGCAAAAACCACTTTGTATATGCCTGGAAGTGCATCTCCTCCGCTTGGTTCAAAGAATCCACTTCTTCTGCCTCCTCTTCTTCGAGAGTTATCCATATCTGCTGTCGACTTACGGTCTAGACTCCAGTTGATCCGGTTCACACCATTGACAGGCACAGTCTTCAATGTTCTGATTTGTTCTCCTGCTTCATTGAAAATCGAAACTGCCACCGTATCTAATTTTGTAGTATCAGCTTCATTGATGATAAAACTTAGCCTTCCACCGAACTCTCTATTTTCGGCAGCATACTTTCCATTTGCGGCAAATCTTTCACCATGAGGCTGCTGAATCTCTGCTTGATAAGCATCAGGAGTAGGGACTGCAGTGATTTTTGCAGAAGGTAATTTTCCTGAATTCTTAGCGATTACTCGAAGCGGCCTGATATCATCCAAAACCCACATGGATCGCCCAAATGTACCGATAACCAAATCAGCCTCTCGCTCTTGAATGGCAAGATCGTAGGTTGATACTGCTTTTGGATAGCCATTTTCCCACTTATTCCAGGTTTTTGCTTTGTCAAACGAGACATATAATCCGTATTCAGTTCCTAAGAACATCAAGTTTGGAACTTCAATGTCTTGTTTGATTGAAAGCGTGTATCCCCAAACCTTGCTGTCGTCTGCTATTCGGGTAAATGTTGATCCAAGATTTGCCGTATGGTAAGCATAGGCACTGAAATCATTGTTTCGATAATTGTTAGCGACTATCCATGCTTCATTTGCATCGTAGGTGGAAGCCTGAATCTGCGGAACCCAAGATCCCTTAGGAAGTCCTGTGAGTTTGGAAACTACATTAGTCCAAGTTTTCCCTCCGTCCTTAGTCACCTGCACATTTCCATCATCTGTTCCCACCCAAATTATATTTGAATCTATTGGGCTAGGAGCAATGGCCAAAATGGTCGTATGATTTTCAGCTCCAGTGATATCAAAAGTTAATCCTCCAGTTGATTGCTGGCGCTGCTTGGTAGAGTCATTTGTGGTGAGATCGGGAGAAATGATTTCCCAAGTATCACCGTTGTCAGTTGACTTATGTAGGAATTGAGAACCATAATATACGGTCTTCGCATTATGAGGATCCTGGGCAATTGCTGCATTCCAGTTGAACCGAAGGAAAACATCTTTGTCTGGATGAGTAGGTCTTACGGTTTTATTATGGCCAGTTTCCTTATCAAATCGGGAAACATTTCCACCTTGAGACATGGTATAGCCATATCTGGAATCAGTAGGATCGGGTACCACATCGAAGCCATCACCAAAGGAAATTTCTTGCCAATAGGTATTTCTAATTCCATCTCTTCTCCAGATATAGGAAGGCCCAACCCAAGAGCCATTGTCCTGCATTCCACCATAGATATTATAAGGTAGCTCATTATCCACATTGACATGGTAAAACTGACCCACGGGAATGTTTTCCGCGAAATACCAAGTTTTTCCTCCATCTCTTGTGATGTTCAAACCGCCATCATTTCCGTCAATCATAAGTTTTGGATCAAAAGGATTGATATACCAAGCGTGATGATCCGGGTGAACACCTTCATATTGTAAAAGTTGCTGGAACGATTTCCCACCATCTTCACTCATTCCTACTCTACTATATAAGGTGTAAATCCGATTCTCATTTTTCGGATCTGCGTAGATCTCAAAATAGTAAAACGGACGATCACCGATATCTCCTCCATTATTGATCATTTCAAACTTATTTCCCCCATCTTCAGAGACATAAAGAGCGTTCTTCTTCGACTCGATTAGCGCATAAACTTTATTGCTATTTGATTCAGAAATAGCTAAGCCCATTCTTCCTAAATCTCCTTTAGGAATACCGTTTGAATCGTCAAGCTTTTTCCAGTTATCCCCGCCATCAAGTGTCAAGTATAATCCTGAAGAAGGTCCGCCTGATTCAAAAAAGTCTGGATAACGACGGTGTTGCCACATATTGACAAAAATCTTGTTAGGATTATTAGGATCCATGATCATCTCACCAACACCAGTTTTGGTATCTACATAAAGAATCTTCTTCCAAGTTTTTCCTCCATCGGTAGTCTTATAAACTCCACGGTCTTCTTGTTCACCCCAAGGTGATCCAATAGCTCCCACAAATACTGTATTCGGATCCTCAGGATGAATAATGATACGATGGATGGCTTTGGTTTTCTCCAATCCCATTAATTGCCAAGTCTTACCTGCATCTAATGATCGGTAGACTCCGCCGCCCATGGTTAGTGAATTTCTTGGATTTCCCTCACCAGTTCCTACCCAGATGAGATCTGGGTTTTTCTGATGAATAGAAATCGCACCAATTGAATGGATTTTTTGATCATCAAAAATCGGATCCCAACTGATTCCACCTGAGGTAGATTTCCAAAGACCACCAGAAGCAGCACCTGCATAGATAATTGTCGGATTAGCGTCCACAGCGTCGATGGAAGTGATCCTGCCACTCATTCCTGCGGGGCCTACATTTCTTGTTTTCATGGATTTGAATAAATCCATATCTACTTGCTGAGAATAACCTGAAAAGTTCAGGAGCAAAGCAAAAATGAGGATGTAAATTTTTCTCATAGATTGTGTTTTTAGTAAAGTTCTAATTAAGCTAAAAGATCGTGTAAGCGAATAAGAATTTATTTTAGCGGAAAGGCAGTCAATTTAATAATGACTTCTGGCTTTTATATCGGTGGTTTGTTAGAAAATCTCTTTTTCCTTTTCTTTAAGAAATTAAAAAAAAAATTATATGAATTCATCCCTGACGAAGCCTGTATTTGGGTTTTTTCTGTACCTAATCATTTCGACAATTGCTCATAGTCAGACGGGTAGATTTCAACAGGCGATCAACTATCAAATGGATGTCAACTTAGACGTCAAAACCAATCAATACACGGGCAGCCAAGTTATTTCCTACACGAATAATTCTCCTGACACATTAGATCGAGTTTTTTTTCATTTGTATTACAATGCCTTTCAACCTGGAAGTATGATGGATGAGCGATCTAGAAGCATTGCAGATCCGGATAAGAGAGTGGCAGATCGGATCGCTAAGCTAAAGCCGACTGAGGTAGGCTATTTGCATATTAGTCAACTTAAAATGAATGGGGCATCCGTAAATTTTACTGAAGAGGAGACTGTCTTGGTGGTTTACTTGGATAATCCCATCCTTCCAAATTCTACAGTAAAATTTGAATCCGAGTTCAATGGGCAAGTTCCACTTCAGATCAGAAGATCGGGAAGAGATGGAGCTGAGGGAGTTCGGTATTCTATATCTCAGTGGTATCCAAAACTGGCTAACTATGATGAGCAAGGCTGGCATTCCAATCCTTACATCGGTCGTGAGTTTTATGGGATTTGGGGAGATTTTGATGTGAAAATCACGTTGGACAAAACCTACGTGATAGGTGGAACCGGTTACTTACAAAACCCAAATGAAATAGGTCATGGCTATGAGGACGAAGGAGTAAAAGTTCCTGCTGTAAAAGGGAATACCTTGACATGGCATTTCAAAGCACCAATGGTTCACGATTTTATGTGGGCAGCAGATCCTAACTATCAGCATGATAAAGTGCTAATGGAAAATGGAATCACAGTTCACCATTTCTTTATTCCCGGAGAGAAAACTTCGGACAGTTGGGCGAAATTGAAAGAATATACGCCAAAAGCAATTAACTACCTTTCCGAACATTTTGGCCAATACCCATATAAGCAATTCTCTGTGGTGCAAGGCGGTGATGGAGGAATGGAATATGCTATGTCAACCTTGATTTCCGGGGAACGAAGCATTCGAAGTTTGGTTGGAGTAATGGTTCATGAACTAGCACATAGCTGGTTTCATGGGGTTTTGGCTACGAATGAGTCGCTTTATCCTTGGATGGATGAGGGATTTACAAGTTATGCTTCAAGTCTTGCGATGAGTGAGATTTATTCTCCATCGGCAAACCCAACAGCTGGCTCCTATGCCGGTTATATTAAGTTGGCTAAATCTGGATTAGAGGAGCCAATGAATACACATTCGGATCATTACAATACAAATTCTGCTTATAGTTCTGCTGCTTATTCAAAAGGAGCTACGTTCATCGCTCAA
>CAWUWQ010000131.1:0-7900 GCA_963926065.1 uncultured Algoriphagus sp. | reverse complement strand
CATTTGGACCTAAGAGTCCGACTACCTCACCACCTTGTAGTTCAAAAGAAATATCGTCTACGGCATTTTGCTTGCCATAAGTTTTAATCAGATTGGTGACAGTTAACATAAAAGAGGTTTAAGGCTAAAACTACAGGAATGGAATTTAGGTTACAATTTTGGAATCTTTTTGACGATAAGATTTCTACAAAAACTAATCTCTAAATCATATTGCAATAAAAAAGCTAGTTACTTGGGTCTATTTTTTAGACATATCCAAAGGCACCAAGGCCCAACAAGTAGATGGATTCTGAATGATATTGCACTTAAGTACAACTCTTCAAAAGGGTAATGGACCTTGGGAAAATAACAGATAGGGAAATTCAGAACTAACACGTCAACTCAACATTTGTCAGCCTCTGGCACCTGCTAAAAGGTAAAGTACTGCCATTCGGACAGCGACTCCATTTTCTACTTGATCCAAAATAATCGCCTGATCTGAATCTGCGACATCAGAGTTCAGTTCCACGCCACGATTGATCGGTCCTGGGTGCATGATGACGATCTCTTTATCCAGTTCAGAAAGGAGCTTTTTATTAATCCCATAATAAAGGGAATATTCTCGAAGGCTTGGGAAATATTTGATTTGCTGACGTTCCAGCTGGATTCGTAATACGTTTGCCACATCACACCATTGCAATGCTTTCTTCACGTCCAATTCTACTTTTACCCCTAGGCTTTCAATATGCTTTGGGAGTAAGGTGATCGGCCCACAAACCATAACTTCTGCACCTAGCTTTTGAAGGCAGAAAATGTTGGATAATGCTACTCTTGAATGTAGGATATCTCCAATTATTGCGACTTTCTTCCCAGCTACCTCTCCGAATTTCTCTTTGATCGAATACGCATCCAAAAGTGCTTGGGTTGGATGCTCATGCGTACCGTCACCGGCATTGACAATATTGGCCTTTACGTTTCTGGAAAGAAAATGTGGAGCTCCAGGGCTAGCATGGCGCATGACCACCATATCCACTTTCATCGCCAGAATATTATTGACTGTATCCACGAGTGTCTCGCCTTTTTTCACCGAGGAGTTGCTTGAAGAGAAATTCACCACGTCTGCCGAAAGTCGTTTTTCTGCTAGCTCAAAGGATAAACGGGTACGTGTAGAATTTTCAAAAAATATGTTGGCAATAGTAATATCTCTAAGTGAAGGCACTTTTTTGATTGGCCTATTGATCACTTCTTTGAAATTAGCTGCTGTTTCCAAAATGAGCTGAACATCATTCTCAGTGATATTCTTGATCCCTAATAGGTGTCTAGTACTTAGTTGCGACATAGTCATGATTTTACTTTCTCAGTGAGCCAAATTGCATCTTTTTCATAGCCTTGGTCCTCCCATTCTACGACTACATATTGACTTTCTAGCGTATTAACTCTCGTGCCATAGTAATCTGGCATAATTGGATAGTCTCGAGTTAATTTTCGATCTACCAGAACCATCAGCTCCACTTTCTGAGGTCTACCAAATGCAATCATAGCATCCATAGCCGCTCGAACAGATCTTCCTTTGTAGAGTACATCATCTACAAGAATTACTTTTTTTCCTTCTACCAAAAAATCAATTTTGGTCTCATTGGCTTTTAGGGGAAAATCTCTTCTTCGAAAATCATCTCGATGAAAAGTAGCATCCAAATAACCTGATGGCACCTTCACTCCAGAAATTTCCTGTAAAAGATTGACGATTTTATCCAATAAAATTGGTCCGCGGGGCTGCAAACCCAATAATACGGTATTATCAAAATTATCATGATTCTCGATCAACTGATGACAGAACCTTCTGAGTATGATCTGAATCTGTCCTTCGTCTAAGACTAGTCGCTTTTGCATGGGGTAGATTTGAAGGTAAATATAAAAAATAAATCTAGTCCAAGGTCGGCATAGCCTGATACAATTCCCCATCCACAAGAATCTTTGCTAAGAAATAAACCTCACGAGTTTCCTGGCCTCCAGATTCTTTTAGATATCTAATTTTCTGTGTTCCAGAAAGTAAATAATACCGGTCATACCAATGGATCAATCGGAGGCTTGATGGATTGGTCGTTGCGATTCGCTCCTCTTCGTCCGTCAACTTCAGTTCAAAATCCAAGTGTTCAAAAATCTTCTGACCATTTTTGAAATAGCTCAATTTGATCATCAAGTCACGCACATACATGTGGTAATATTCATCCCCCACAACAGCCACTTCGCCAAACGCTTCTGGATAGGTCGTGATCAATCCATCATAAGTTGCTGCATTATCCCATATCACTTGACCTGTCTTCGCTACTTTCATGAAGTGTGCCGAGAGGTATTGATACTCCGGAATAACCTGATAAACTCCAGGAGGCCTGTTATATGGACTTGAAGTGATAAAATCCTGGATATTGGGATCATACCCTGTTCTATTCCAAGTATTGTTTCTATAACCACTTGTGGGAGAAAAAAGCGGATTAGACCCTCTAGCACTTTTGATGGTAAATTGATCAAAATAAATAAAGTAAGAGTCTTCAGTTTGCTGAATATTTCGGACTGAATAGTAATTTCGGATGGAGGGAATCTTCCCTTTCTCCAGATTCGACATCACCTCTTTATCCCTCTTGGTTTTTGTACGCTCATTGAGGTAATTGAAAAAATTGGGGAAATCTCCGAGGGTATATTTTTTGAATTCATATTCGCCAAATTGATTGATGTCCATAATGTACATCCCTTGATAAGAATCTCGTCGATCATCCCCAAAAGAGCCTATCATCACTTTTTGGTAATCCTCCTTTTCGACCAAAACCCCATCCAAAATCTCTTGACCAAGATCTCCGAAATTTTCTACTTTGATTTCCCGTACCAAATTCCCTTGGAAGTCATAGGTATTTATACTCACTTCACGATTTCGATAGGGAGTTTTTCTACTCAATACCACTTCCAAAGCTTCTAATTCTGGCCGTTTTTTAATCTGTAAAATCTGAGTTTCATCATTGTAAAATCCCTGAAACGTTTGAATATTTTTGTTTTTCAAATCAAACAGCTGAATTACAGGCCGATTATCTGCATTTCCCATAAAGAGCGCCTGATCACTCAGTACCAAAAACTCGACTAGCTCCATGTCCAGCAGATTTTCCACGCTGAATTCATAGCCCTGCCTAGTATCGAGATCAATCCGTAAAATATATTTTTCAGAAGAAAGCGAATTTCCTTTTCGGAATAGAACATAAAGCTGATTGCCATCCGTGTCGTAGCCCAGCATGTCATACGCTTCCCTGATCGGATATTCTACCAGCCCACTGGCGCTAGTAAGTTGGAAATCTGAAGTAAAATATTGGAAGACTTTGTTAAAGCTTAGCCCATTGGGAGAAATCGTTCTAAAAGATACGATTCCCTCTTTTGTAGGCGACATTTGAAATCCAGGATCATATAAGCCTGAAGGAACCTCAAATCGACTAATCCACCTCACCTGAGCGAAAAGCTTACTAGAAGTGACGGCCAACAGAACAAATAAAATTATAATTCTCATAAACTCATTTTCATTAGGACGTCCGCTTCAATATTGCTGATTGGCATCACGGAAAGTCTGGATTGCTTGATCAGTAATAATTCGGATAACAGATCAATTGACTTGATCTCTCTTAAACTAACTGGATTTTTAAAGGGCTGTTTGGGTTTGATCTTGACTGCAACGAAATCTAGATCCTTAGGGTCCGGAAAAGCTTCCTCACTTACCTCTGCCAAACCAACTATTGCTTTTTCCTTCCCGCTATGGTAGAAAAATACTTGATCTCCCAATTTCATTTCCTTCATAAAATTTCGAGCTTGATAGTTTCGCACGCCATCCCAAATATCTTCCGACTTATTTCTCAAATCATTCCAAGCGTAAGAATTCGGTTCTGACTTCACTAGCCAATAATTCATTTTCAATTTAATTTACAGCCTCAGTTGAAAATCTTTGATTTCAATTTTAAGTTAACCCTTAACGACTTAAATTGAAACTCAATTTGAAGACAATTGTCTTCACTCACTAACGAATACTATACATTTTGGATCACAAAACTTTACTTAAAAGCCTAAAGCTCTGCATTCAACTGATGGAACTTCATGATGAAAATTCCTTCAAAATCAGGAGTTATCAGGGAGCTCTAAACTCACTGGAGCGTGGAGATCAGGATATTATGGAGCTTTCAAGTGCAGAACTTTCTCAAATCCCCGGAGTAGGGAAAAGTATTTTGGAATCCATCGAGCAATTAAAGTCCCGAGAATCTTTTGACTTTTTGGATCAACTTTTGGAAAAAACACCAGAGGGCATCCTTGAAATACTTCAAATCAAGGGACTAGGTCCTAAAAAAGTGAAAACCATTTGGGACGAACTTGGAATCACCTCCACTCATGAATTGATGGAAGCTTGTCAATCAGGTAAAGTCGCTAAAATCAAAGGCTTCGGAGAAAAAACCCAAGATGCCATCATACAAAGTCTGGAATTTAAAGCATCAAATGCTGGAAAATGGCTCTATGCAGATATTGAGATAAGAATAGAAGATTTCGAAAAGGAACTCCAAGAGCTCTACCCAGAGGCAGCTATTGCTATCGTTGCGGATTTTGCCAGAAAAATGGAAATCATTTCCGAAGCTGAATTTCTGATCGGATTGGATTCTTTATTTGGCGGAAAAGAAAAGTTAAAATCACTCGAAACCATCACATGGGATTTAAGTCAATCGAGCCCATTTTCTTGGCGAGGATCTTTGAAAGAAGTGAATTTGAAAGTTACCATTCACTTTACGGCCAAGAAGGATTTTCTTTGGAAAAAGCTTTCACTTATCGCTTCTCCAGCTCATTTAGCTGAACTGGTAGATGAAAAAGAAAGTATCTCAGAGAAGCTCGCAAAAAGAAATTATGACTCAGATGAGGGTTTTTTTAGGGTCAACGAACTTCAATACATTCCAGTAGAAATGCGAGAAGGCTTTGGTGAAGTTGCTTTGGCAAAGGCCCATGAGATCCCAGAGCTACTCAAGGAGTCTGATTTGAAAGGAATTTTACACAATCACTCCACCTACAGCGATGGTAAGCATAGCCTTCGGCAAATGGCAGAACATTGTAAAAATTTGGGGTTTGAGTACTTGGGTATTTCGGACCATAGCCGCACGGCCTTTTATGCCGGAGGATTGGAAATTGAAAAAGTATTAAAACAACATGCCGAAATCGATGAATTGAATCTCGAATTGGCACCATTCCGAATTTTCAAAGGAATAGAAAGTGATATTCTTCCTGATGGAAAATTGGACTATCCCGACGAGACGCTGACAAAATTTGATTTTATCGTTTCTTCAATCCATTCGGTATTGAATATGGATATCCGAAAAGCGACCCAAAGATTGATCACCGCAATTGAAAATCCCTATACGACCATACTTGGCCATCCTACAGGCAGGCTGCTACTTCGAAGAGCTGGGTATCCAATTGATCACAAATCGATCATCGATGCCTGTGCTGCTAATAATGTAGTGATAGAAATCAACGCCAATCCTTGGCGTTTGGATTTAGACTGGCGATGGGTTAGCTATGCCATGCAGCAAGGCGTAAAACTTTCCATCAACCCAGATGCGCATGAGATGGATGGGTATGATGATATGAAATACGGTGTTTTGGTTGGAAGAAAAGGAGGGCTAACCAAAGAAATGACACTAAACACCTTTTCTGAGAAAGAAATCGCAGGCTATTTCTCCAATCGGAAAGCTCAAATTTTAACTCCCACGAAATAAGATTGAGATTTCCTTACCTTCGAGCGCTAAATAACAACCTATGAAGTGGACTAATCACCCTGAAAAAGTATTACTACAACGATCCTTTCTGCTGGGAATCACTGGAATCATTCTTGGGACACTTTCTATCCTTAACACAAATATACTTCATTATCAGGCACCGATGGGTCCAATCAACGGGGCAAGTTTACTTCTTCAATTGATGGGACTAAGTTTAGCTGTTTTGGTACTTAGAAAACGAAAAATAAGCCAGGAGAATAAAGAAAAAGCTCAAAAAATGGTTTTAGTCTTGGGGGTCGCACTTCTCTTTTTTGTGCTTTCGATTTAAATCGCGGTAAGAAGATCTAATTTCTACTTAGGTAGACTGGCTTCAATCGATACAAAAAAGCCCAAATCAATTAAGATTTGGGCTTTTTACTTGCTAATATTTCGCGAACTATTCCGCTTTTTCTTTCTTATTTACCATGATATTTAGTTCATCCCCCTCGCCGGAGTAGTCCGCCATAATCACATCCCCTTCCGAAAGATCTCCTTTAAGAATTTCCTCGGCAACTGCATCTTCCAAGTACTTTTGGATTGCTCTATTCAATGGTCTTGCCCCATATTGTTGATCATAACCTTTCTCAGCTAAGAATTCTTTTGCTTTTTCGGTCAGTTCAATTTTATAACCAAGATCAGTAATTCTAGAGAATAGTTTACCAAGGCTGATATCGATGATCTTGAAGATATGCTCTCTTGTCAATGAATTGAAGACAACCACATCATCCAATCTATTCAAGAATTCAGGACTGAAGGCTTTCTTCAAAGCAGACTGGATCGTGGATTTAATCACATCATCCATATTATCTGATTTCGCTTTATTTGCAAAGCCAATTCCTGCACCGAAATCTTTCAGATCACGAACTCCTATGTTTGAAGTCATGATAATGATCGTATTTCTAAAATCAACTTTTCTACCTAGTCCATCTGTGAGAACGCCATCATCTAATACTTGAAGCAGGATATTGAACACATCTGGATGCGCTTTTTCAATCTCATCCAAAAGTATGACTGAATACGGCTTTCTTCTGACTTTCTCGGTCAGCTGACCACCTTCTTCATAACCTACATAGCCTGGAGGTGCTCCTACCAATCGGGATACAGAGAATTTCTCCATATACTCAGACATATCAATTCGAATTAGCGAATCTTCTTTGTCAAAAAGGTAATTAGCCAACATCTTTGCCAATTCGGTTTTTCCAACTCCTGTTGGTCCTAAGAATATAAAAGAACCGATCGGCTTCTTTGGATCTTTCAGTCCAACTCTCGTTCGTTGAATCGCTTTGGTAAGTTTTTTAATTGCTTCATCTTGACCAATAACCTTCCCGGCCAAATCATCATTCATGCTTAGCAATTTGAGTCCTTCCTTCTGAGCGATTCGCTTAGCAGGTATTCCAGTCATCATTGCTATCACCTCGGCAACATTATCTTCTTCTACTGTAAATCTCTTAGACTTACTTTCCTCTTCCCACTTGTTTTTGGCTATTTCCAACTGCTCAAGTAGTTTTTTCTCTTTATCTCTTAGCTGGGCAGCTTCCTCGTATTTCTGAGATTTCACTACCCTATTCTTTTCTATTTTAATATTTTCTACATCAGCCTCAAGCGTTAAGATCTCCTCAGGAACATGAATGTTTTTGATGTGAACTCGTGCACCCGACTCGTCCAAAATATCAATTGCCTTATCTGGAAGGAATCGATCAGAAATATATCGATCAGACAATTTCACGCATGCTTCAATCGCCGCATCTGTATAGTTCACATTATGGTGATCCTCATACTTATCTTTGATGTTGTGAAGGATTTGAATCGTCTCATCCGGTGTGGTGGCATCTACCATAACCATCTGGAATCTTCGCGCTAATGCACCATCCTTTTCAATATATTGTCGGTACTCATCCAAGGTAGTCGCTCCGATACATTGGATCTCTCCACGTGCCAAAGCGGGCTTGAACATGTTGGATGCATCCAGAGAACCTGAAGCCCCACCTGCCCCTACAATAGTATGTAACTCATCAATAAAGAGAATCACGCTAGGAGATTTCTCCAATTCATTCATCACTGCTTTCATTCTCTCCTCAAACTGGCCACGGTATTTTGTA
>CAWUWQ010000130.1:0-3240 GCA_963926065.1 uncultured Algoriphagus sp. | reverse complement strand
GCTGCATACAGTTCTAACACTTTCGATTTAGCATCAGCTAACTGCCGCTTTCTATTGATGCTAATCCCATCATCCTTTCTCAAATAACCCAATGCTTTGGCTTCGGCGGCGGATGTAGATACTTTGGCAGTTGCGATATTCATGAAGTACTCCTGAAGCTGATTGACTTCAACATCTCCATCAATTATTTTATTGGAGAATCTAAGCGTCATTTCCTTCGTACCACCACCTGCTGGAATCAATCCAACCCCAACTTCGACCAATCCCATATACAATTCGGCATGAGCCTGAATGTGGTCGGAATGGAGTGACAGCTCGCAACCGCCACCAAGAGCCATATTGTGCGGAGCAACAACTACTGGAACAGATGAAAAACGAGCACGCAACATGGTGTTCTGGAATTGAGCAATCATCATATTGATTTCATCATACTCCTGATCACCGGCAAACATGTATAGCATCGCCAAATTGGCGCCTGCAGAGAAGTTTCCTCCTTCATTTCCGATGACTAATCCTTTGTAGGATTTTTCAGCCATGCTGATCGCCGTATTAATTCCTTCGATGACTTCTTGCCCCATCGAATTCATCTTCGAATGAAATTCCAATCCGATCACCTCATCACCCATGTCATAGACAGATGCTCCAGCATTACCCCAGATTTTCTTTCCAGCTGCTTTCAAAGTATCTAGTATGATGTAATCTTCGATTCCTGGGATTTCTACAAAAGACTTACTCGGGATATCATAATAAAGCTTTTTACCTCCGTCAACTTTGTAAAATGACTCATGGCCAGCATCTAGCATTTCATGAACCCATTTTGCAGCAGGCTCTCCAGCAGCTTCCATTTTAGTCACAGTCTCACGAACGCCTATGGCGTCCCATGTTTCGAATGGACCTAATTCCCATCCAAATCCAGCACTTACTGCCTGATCAATTCGATAGAGTTCATCAGAGATCTCTGGGATTCGGTGCGAGCAATATTTAAACAAATCATAGAAAGAAGCTCTATAAAATTCACCTGCCCGATCATCGAAGTTGACTAGGAATTTTATTCGTTTCTTCAGATCCTCAATTTCCTTAGAAGCTTCAAGCGCTTTAAACTTCGGCTTTTCGACTGGCTTGTACTCATAGGTATTAAAGTCAAGTTCTTTCAACTCTTTGGTTCCATCCTGATGACGGATCATTTTGAAATAGCCTTGACCAGTCTTATCCCCAAACCACTTATTGTTGTAAAGTACCTCTACAATCTTTGGAAGCTTAAACTTGTCTCGGGATTCATCATGGGGTAATGCTTTGTAGAGATTGTTGGCCACATTCACCGTGGTATCCAGTCCGACCACATCCATCGTACGGAAAGTTGCTGACTTCGCTCTTCCGATTACTGGACCTGTCAATTTATCAACTTCAGAGACCCCGAAGCCCATTTTTTCAATGGCGTGCATCCCCGAAATAATCGCATAAACTCCGATTCGATTTGCAATAAATGCAGGAGTATCCTTACAAAGCACGGTCTCTTTACCTAGGAATTTATCACCATATTCCATTAAGAACTCGATAATTGTGGGATCGGTCTTTGGTCCTGGGATGATTTCTAACAATCTCAAATAACGCGGTGGATTGAAAAAGTGTGTTCCGGCGAAATTAACTTGAAAATCTTCGCTTCTCCCTTCGCACATCAAATGCATCGGAATGCCTGAAGTGTTTGAAGTAATTAGAGTACCTGGCTTTCGATATTTTTCTACTTTTTCGAAAAGCTGCTGCTTGATATCCAATCGCTCTACGACCACTTCCATTACCCAATCATAATCTTTGATTTTGGGAAGATCATCGTCAAAGTTTCCAGTAGTAATTCTGGCTGCGAAAGCCTTATCATAAATCGCTGATGGATTTGTTTTCAAAGTGGTTTGCAGCGCTGTCTCTACAATCCTGTTTCGCACCAAAGGACTTTCTTTTGTCAGTCCTTTCTTTTGCTCCTGCTCGGTCAGCTCAAATGGAACGATATCCAGTAAAAGTACCTGCACGCCGATATTGGCAAAATGACAGGCTATTCTGGATCCCATTACTCCTGAACCTAAAATGGCTACTTTTTTAATGGTTCTTTTCATTTTTTTGGGTTTTGGTAGTCTATGGCTGGTTGCCTTTTATTTAAAATTCAATTATTGCTTTTTGGAGGCCAATCTCTTTCTCAGATTGAACCTGATCGATTACGCCTTGGATCTTTTCAAATACAGAAAAGAATACGTCCAACTCTTCTTGTGCTACTACGGTTCTGACCTGCTCGTTAAACTCCCGGATTGTCGTTACCGAGATTTCCTTTTTTCGCTTTCCTTCCTCGGTGAGATAAATTCGAACTGATCGCTTATCCACTAGGTCTGGCTTTTTGAAAATCAATCCCTTCTCTTCCATGGTCTTCAGCATTCGTGTGAGACTTCTGGTTTCTAGGCCTATTTGAGGAGCAATTTTGGTCGCAGGAGTACCATCTTTCGAGTTAATGTTGATTAGCACAAAGCCTATGGCTGTAGTAAACCCCTCAAGCGCCGCTTGTTGGTTGTACATTCTTGAGATGGCATGCCATGAACTCTTAATATGATAATCGACTGTTTCCTCTCGCTTCATTACGTGATAATCCTCAGATTTTTAGGATACTAATCTAAAAAAAATATTGTATGCATGCATACTAATTATAAAAAAAGTTATGCATGCATCACAAATAAAAATCTGAAAAATCCAGAAAAACAAAATAACCTCCTTCCAAAGTCAATGGAAAAGAGAGTATTCAGAATAAATTGAAGATAAATCGAGAAAATCAGAATAAACTACTTTATTTGATTAGGATCAAAATCAGCTTTTACTTGATTTTCATTTCAAATTACAAACTCAAGCTTTATAGATTCCTTCGATTTCTGACTCGTATTTTTGATGAATTACTTTTCGTTTGAGCTTCATAGTGGGAGTCAATTCTCCGCTTTCAATGCCCCATGAATTTCCAAGAAGCTTGTATCGCTTAACTTGCTCCCACTTTGCAAAAAACTTATTAGCAGTTTCAATTTCCCTATCATATTTCTCCATGATTTCTCGTTTAGAAATCATCTCAACGTCGCTAGTATAAGGAATACCTTTGTGCTTGCAATATTCCTTGAGTGCTTCAAAGTTAGGTACAATCAATGCGGCTGGATAATTTTTATTTTCTCCAACGACCACGAGTTGATCAATTAAGCTTGACTCTTTAAATTTATTTTC
>CAWUWQ010000129.1:0-8139 GCA_963926065.1 uncultured Algoriphagus sp. | reverse complement strand
TGTCTCTCCTTTCTTAAGTGTATAAAGCTCCCCATCATAGCTAAATGACATTAAGCCATTACCCGCGATTGAAAGAAATCGTACTGGGTAGGTTTTAAAATCGGTGAGAGCTGTGCTGCTTTTAGGATTTGATACATCCATCGCAAAAACATTAAAGTTGCCCTTCGCCTCACTTAAGTAGAAGATTTCTTTTTCATCAGGAGAAAAGACAGGATTACGATCTTCTCCATAGAAACTTGTCAACATCGTATGAGTATTTGAACTACCATCATACATCCAAATATCTCTTGCGACACCAGATTGATGATGCTTTCTCCATTCGTTCTCTCCCCCCTTTTTATCATGGTAGATCAACTTACCCCCATCCTTGCTAGACTTAACATATTCAGCTGGAATCGTCCAGATTTGATCTACTCTCCCTCCTTTTACAGGTACGGAATAGAGTTCTGGTTGTGAGCCTGTTGGATACTGTCTATGTGAAGCGATATCTAGCCTAGTAGTGCCAAAAATGACTTTACTTCCATCTGAAGTAAAATCAAATGGAATCTCATCATTAGAATGGTAAGTGAGTCGAGCCGCTGGACCCCCAGCAGCATCCATTAAGAAAATATCAAAGTTGCCGTATCGATCTGATGCAAAAGCAATCTGATTTCCATCTTTGCTCCAAACCGGGTTGTAATCGTGCGCTTCGTGAAAGGTGATCTGATTGGCATTTCCCCCTGTACTTGAAACGGTGTAGAGATCTCCTTTATAAGTAAACACGATTTTGGAGCCATCAGGTGATATACTTGGATATCGCATCCATTGGGGAGGCGTTTGTGTAAATCCAGTTCCCAGTAAAAAGAAACTAAGGAAAAGTGTTAAAAACGAGTTTTTAAGCTTCATATGAATTTTTATTTGATTCGAAAATAAGGATTTTTTTATTCCCGAAATTCCTCTTTTATGTCGGAGGGGAAATCAGTGAAAAGTGATAATAAATCAGATTGATTTGGGCTTTTCTTTAATCCTTACATTCACAGCCATATATTTACCTCTTGAAAAAAACTTATCGATGAATTCATTTATAGAAGAATTACGCTGGCGAGGGATGCTGCAGGATATGACTCCTGAGATTGATGATCACTTGAAAAAAGGAATGGCTTCAGCCTACCTTGGCTTTGATCCCACTGCAGATTCCTTACATATAGGCCATTTGGTTGGCGTGATGACTCTTTTACATTTCCAGCGTGCTGGGCACAAACCTTTTGCATTAATAGGTGGAGCCACAGGAATGATTGGTGATCCCTCATTCAAATCTTCAGAGCGAAATTTATTGCAAAAAGCTACTTTGGATCACAATGTGGCTTGTCTGCAGCAACAACTTGCAAAGTTTTTGGATTTCTCTGGAGCTTCTGCAAACAAAGCTGAATTAGTAAATAACTATGACTGGATCTCAAAATTCAGCTTTTTAGAATTTATCCGAGATGTCGGCAAGCACATCACGGTGAACTACATGATGTCCAAAGATTCCGTAAAACGAAGACTGGAAGATGGAAATGGACTTTCCTTTACTGAGTTCACCTACCAGTTGATTCAGGGCTACGATTTTTATCATTTGTGGAAAAATGAAAACTGTACTGTGCAGCTTGGCGGTTCTGATCAGTGGGGAAATATTGTAACCGGAACAGAATTGATTCGTCGAATGGGTGGTGGAAGTGCTTATGCATTGACTGTTCCGTTGATTACCAAAGCAGATGGAACCAAGTTCGGTAAAACGGAAAGTGGTTCGGTTTGGCTGGATCCGGAAAAAACTTCTCCTTATGCATTTTATCAATTCTGGTTAAATGTTTCTGATGAAGACGCTTCAAAATACATTCGGATCTTTACCATTTTGGATCAAACTACTATTAAATCATTTGAAGCCAGTCATGCTGAAGCTCCTCATTTGAGAACCCTTCAAAAAGAAATTGGAAAGCAGATCACCACAATGGTTCATGGTCAAAAAGAATTTGAAATGGCCGTAAAGGCATCCGAAATCCTTTTTGGAAAATCATCAACAGAGGATTTAACTCTGCTTGATGAGCGGACCTTCTTACAAGTTTTTGATGGTGTACCTCAGGTTCAAATAAACCGATCTGACTATGATTCATTGGAAAATGTATTAGATCTATTTGGAGAAATGACGCAAGGTGTAGTGTTCCCATCGAAAGGTGAAGCAAGAAAGATGATCCAAGGAGGTGGCGTCAGCATCAATAAGGAAAAGCTCAGTGATCCAAATGTGTCACCATTCTTCCAATTACTTCAAGGCAAATACTTATTGGTTCAAAAGGGTAAAAAGAATTACTTTATTATTGAGGTTAAATAATCCTTTGAGCATCAATTAGAAAAAGTGCTTTATAATTAATCTAAGACACTTTTTTTTATGTCTATTGGAAAAAATTCGCTAGCCCCTCATTCTTTTTGACCCAAGTTTAATACCTTTATAAATCACTTTTTACACCAGAAGAAGCTATGGCCGGCGAAAAAAACAAAGAAAAAATCATACTAGATTCAGCAGTAGCGCTTTTCACCACGAAAGGATTTCAGGCCACCCGAATGGAGGATGTGGCAAATAATGCCGGGATCAGTAAAGGCTTGTCCTATTTTTATTTTAAGAACAAAGAAGATTTGTTTATGGCTTTGACCAAAAAGGCCTTTGATCAATTCAAGGATGAGTTCCGGGATGTATATAAAAGCGTCGGAAAATCTGGTTTAGAAAAAGTGTCAGAGCTTTTAATTCGAATCAGTGCGTTTGCTAAGAAAAATCAAGTCTATTACAATTCTATTATCAACTTCCTGGACTTAGTGAAACAGTACAATAATCCAGAGACTCGGGCAATGATTAATCCGCTGATATTGGAAAGCAGTCATTTTCTAAAATTATTAGAGATCCATCAAGACCCCGCCAAAATCGGAATTATGATTGTCAGCCAAGGGCAAAAAGATGGCAGCATTCGTCCTGAACTCCAGCCTGAGATCACTTTCTATACCATTTGGAGTATGATCATAGGCTATGAGAAAATGCTCGGCCCGATTGAGTTTGAAGGTAAGGATATGAAAGTCCACCCGGAAAATTGGGAACCGGGATTCCTGAAATTAATGGCGGATATGCTAAAGGGAACAATTCAAGCGACAAAGTCTGCCACTGTACAGGGAAGCTTGTTTTAAATCTATAGGGAAATAACAAGTAATCACCTAAATAAGGCTTCTAGTTTAATTCTAGAAGCCTTATTTAGGTGATTTAATTCCTGCTAATGAACCTCACCCATCATTCTCTTAATAACTGGTTTCAGTAGGAAAAGCAAAATGGCAGAGCCCATTACGGTATATACAATCAACATGTATTGATCTGGCATTTGAGCTAAAGCTTCTTCAGAACCCCCACTCGCTTCTCCTGCAATCAGTCCTGCAAATAAATTTCCCAATGCAACTGATAAGAACCAGATTCCCATCATCTGTCCGCCGTAATTTTTTGGCGCAAGCTTAGTAACCAAAGAAAGACCCACAGGCGATAAACTCAACTCTCCAAACGTATGAATCATATAAGTCATTATCAACCATGTTGGAGCAGCTAAATCACCTGAAGCAGCAATTTTGGCAGCGAAATACATTATTAGAAAGCCAACTCCCAATAAGATCAGGCCAAAAGTGAATTTCAGTGGGGAGCTCGGTTCTAAATTTCTTCTACCAAGCCATACCCAAAGTGCGCCAAAGAACGGTGCGAAAATAATGATAAATAGAGAGTTGATTGACTGGAAATAACTTGCAGGAATCTCCCAGCCAAGGACCATTCGGTCTGTAAATCGTTCTCCAAATAAATTCAAAGTGGATCCAGCCTGTTCAAATCCTGACCAAAACATCGCTGAAAAAAGGAATAAGATCGCGATAACTCCAACTTTATTTCTATCCGCTTTATCCAAGCCACCGAAAGCCATTACATATCCTAAGAATCCGAAAGCCACTATGGCTATCACTGTTCCCGAGGCTCCAGCTATGGCTGATACATCAATCGGGATCACTCCTGTAAATAGGATGGCAATAACTGCTGCTAATACAGCAAGAATAATTGAAGTATTGATTTTGAGTTTCTTATTTCCGGACTTTTCTGCCTCAGTAAGAAAAATGGGCTTATCACCTAATCCTTCAAGTGTATCACTTGTCATCCTATACTGAAATAAGCCGAAGACCATGCCTAATCCAGCTACACCAAAGCCTAAATGCCAATCATAAGTTGCTAGGGTACCACAAATAATTGGAGCAATAAATCCACCGATGTTGATACCCATATAAAATATAGAAAATCCAGCATCTCGTTTAGAACTTCCTGCAGGATATAATTGACCTACTATCGAGCTGATATTCGGTTTCAACAGTCCCGTTCCAAGTACTATTAAAATTAAACCCAGGAAGAACGAGTTGGTATCAAATGTGGTCAGCGCAACTTTTTCGACTTCTGAGGAAGAAAATAATTTTACCACACCAGGAAGAGCCATCGTGAAGTGGCCGAATGCTATAATTATACCTCCGTACCAAACAGACTGTTTCAATCCAAATAGGCGATCAGCTAGCCAACCACCTGGTAAAGCTAAAAGATATACTCCCATAGTATAGAGTCCATAAATAGCACCGGAGGTCTTATCGTCAAAGCCTAGTCCTCCTTCAAAAACCGCAGTAGTCATGAAAAGAATAAGCAAAGCACGCATTCCATAATAACTGAAACGTTCCCACATCTCAGTAAAAAATAGCGTCATTAAGCCTTTTGGATGACCGAAAATAGTCGGTCCATCAAATTCAGGAGTAAGTTGTTTTTCCAAGGATCGTTTTATTTGGGGGAAGTAAATTTTACAATGATACTCTTTTTTGGGACTTATTTCCAAAACTGTTGTGATGGAAATACCCTAAGTCACCAAAATTTACTTAGGTGGAAAGGTTACTTTATTGCAAGAATGTTAATTGTTAATTTAGCTTTCAGAATAATATTTGGTTTTATCTTCGTAATCGATTGTATAGCCAAAAAATAAAGATTTTACCTTTAGAATTTTAAAGATTTGTCTAAGTTTGTGTAGACAATTTTCAGTGTTAAACCCATATATTATGCAGGATCAAGTCCTGGAATCCCAGTCCTCCCCCCTGTCTTTTCTAGACTTGGAGACAAAAGGAAAAGTACATTTCAATCTTCCAACAGCCGCTTTAGTAGAACATGCATTAGCTAAAAAGGAAGGACATCTTACTGCTAAAGGAGCCCTTATGGCAGATACGGGAGAATTTACCGGTAGATCTCCTAAGGACAGATACATTGTATTCGATGATCATACCAAGGACTCAGTTTGGTGGGGTGACATTAACATCGCTTTTGATTCTGAAAAGTTCGATGCTTTGCTGGAGAAAATGAAAGTTTATCTTCAAGACAAAGACCTTTTTGTACGTGATGCTTATGCGGGTGCTGACCCGACTCACAGACTAAATTTACGAGTGATCAATACTTGGGCTTGGCACAATCTATTTTGTAACAACATGTTCTTACGGCCAAGTCAAGAAGAACTCGCGAATTTTCAGCACGACTTCACTATCATCTGCGCTCCTGATTTTAAGGCAGATCCTGAAATAGATGGCACTGAGAATGCGAATTTTGCAATTTTAAATTTATCTAAACGAATGATTTTAATCGGGGGAACGGGATATGCCGGTGAAATCAAGAAGGGTATCTTCTCGGTTCTAAATTATATCCTCCCTCACGAGAAACAGATTCTGTCCATGCATTGCTCTGCAAATGTGGGCGAGACAGGGGATACTGCAATTTTCTTTGGACTGTCCGGCACAGGAAAAACTACCCTTTCAGCTGATCCCAAGCGTGGCCTCATCGGTGATGATGAGCATGGCTGGACTTCAGATGGGGTTTTCAATTTCGAAGGTGGATGCTATGCAAAAGTGATTGATCTAAGTCGAGAAAAAGAACCTGAGATTTATGATGCCATTAGATTTGGTACGATCGTTGAAAACACTCGATTCAAGCCTGATTCTAGAGAAATAGATTATAGTAATAAGTCAGTTACCCAAAATACAAGAACAGCCTACCCTATTCATTTTATTCCAAATGCGATTCTACCTTCAATGGCTGGAATTCCTAGGAATATTTTCTTCTTGACTGCAGATGCATTTGGTGTGATCCCTCCAATTTCAAAACTGACTAAAAGCCAGGCGATGTATCATTTTATCTCAGGCTATACTGCAAAAGTGGCTGGAACTGAAATGGGAATCACAGAGCCAAAATTGACGTTCTCCGCATGTTTTGGTGCCGCTTTTCTACCACTTCATCCCACTGCATATGCAACCTTGTTTGGAGAAAAGATGGAAAAGTATGAGACGAATGTATGGTTGATCAATACAGGTTGGACCGGCGGTCCTTACGGGACTGGATCTAGAATGAAACTTAGCTATACCAGAGCAATGATCTCTGCGGCTCTTGAAGGTAAGCTTGATGAAGTAGAATTTAAGCAGCATCCAATATTTGGTTTCCAAGTTCCGCAATCCTGTTCAAATGTTCCTTCTGAAATTTTGAATCCAAGAGCGACTTGGCCAAATCCTGAGAATTATGACAAGCAAGCAAACGAGCTTGCGAATTCATTTGTGAAGAATTTTGATCAGTTCAAAGACTTTGCTTCTGTTGAAATTCTCTTAGGAGCACCAAAAGTTTAAAATTTATAAACCCAAATACCTGAGAGTCTGCATCAAAAAATGTAGGCTCTCTTTTTTTGTAACTATTGGTATTAATGCCTTAAAGCAAGTTTAATAGGTGGATGATACTAAAATTAAAATAGTTATATCGTTAATAACTTTCAGGATAATTTCACATTTAAACTTCTATCCGTACTAAATATTAAGAGTAAAAAAGTTACTTTTACGGCTATTAAATATTTTTATTGAATAAAAACAATACATGAGAACAGCTGAAATATTAACTGGAAAAGGCACAATGAAGGTGGAGTTCTATGATGCAGATGCTCCAAAAGCAGTACAGAACTTTATAGATCTTTCAAAAAAAGGGTTTTATGATGGTCTAACTTTCCACCGAGTAATCCCAAATTTCATGATTCAAGGAGGATGTCCAAATGGAACAGGAACCGGTGGGCCAGGTTACAAGATTGATTGTGAATTAACTGGTGAAAATCAATACCATGACCGAGGTGTTCTTTCTATGGCGCATGCCGGAAGAAATACTGGAGGCTCTCAGTTCTTTATTTGTCATAGCCGTGACAATACTGCACATTTAGATAGAAATCACACTTGCTTCGGAAAAGTAGTTGAAGGTCTAGATATTATTGATACTATAAAAGGTGGAGACATCATCGAGAAGATTACGATCTTCGAAGAATAGTGACTAACTCAATTCTTAAATGCCCTTGAATAAAAATATTCAAGGGCATTTTTTTTACCTCAGCTTTTATAAAACTGTGTTGAGAACCTTTGAGACTGTCTCTGGTCCCAAGGAATTATATCTTGCATCGCCTTTTACATCTATCTAAGTATCGGGGATTTGAGGACTGATGATTACTTTGGTGAAACCAGCAAGTATGTTTTTGACTTGATTGAATATTAAGATCAATTCAATATCCATTGAGCCGATCTTTAAATTGATACACGGAATAAATTCATGTCCCAACCTTAGTGATCAAAATAAGTGAAGCAATCGCTTGTAGTATTTTTTCATGATCGAATGGGTGAAAGCCTCTAAACAACTAAATTACCTGTTCGATAAATAATCAAACTTAAAATACACCACCTCTATTAAATGGCTTTTGATGATTGGAATAGTTATTGCCAAATGGTAAATACAAAATTTCCATAATGAATAGAAATAGTCTTTTACTTCTTTTTTTCTTAAGTATACCCTTCTTGGCAAGTGGACAGCGCTATGGTACCGCAGTGGGTATTCGTATGGGAAATAGTGATTATGGCCGGACTTTGGGGATCTCTGCTCAGCAAAGAATCTTTGATAAGATCAGTTTAGAAGGGATTCTGCAAAGCGATTTCAACTTGAACACCACACTTTCTTTATTATTGGAAAAACATAATCCCATTATATCGAAACGCTTTAATTATTACTATGGTGCCGGTGTGTCT
>CAWUWQ010000128.1:0-2769 GCA_963926065.1 uncultured Algoriphagus sp. | reverse complement strand
TTCCGAATGAAATGTAGTTTCTATCTCCGTCGCCTCTTCCTTTATCCCAGATATCCACCATAGGGAATATTTGATTACTTGGAGTTGTTCTTCTATCCTGAATTTTAGAATATGTGAACAAGAATTGGTTAGAAAGTTTAGAGCTTATGGAAGAGTTCAATTCTGCTGTAAGAGATCTTACAGAGTTTTCGAATCCGTATCCTGCATTTTCAAAAACCATTGAGTTTTGAGAAACTCGGTTTGCATCATTAGGAGTTCTTGGTCTTGGTCCAGACGATCCGTTAGTCAATTGATTTGAAATACCAACCACTTGGTTATATCTGACAGCAAGCTTATTCTTATCGTTGATGTTCCAGTCAATTCTCGCTAGAAACTTGGTGTTATCTTGAGAAGCTTCGTTAGCATAACCTTCGTATCTGCCCGGCTCATAGCCCCATACATTTCTTAGGTGGTTACCAACTGCATCCATTTCACTTCTTTTTACTCTTGAGATGTTGTTTTCTGCATCAGCCACACCATTTTCAGATGGTCTCCAAAGGTTAGTACCTGAAGCGTTTGCCCCTGTTTCTGTTTCTCTTTCAGCATTGATGAAGAAGAAGAGTTTGTTTTTGATGATTGGACCACCTAACCTGAAACCGAAATTTCGTGTAGCTGCTTCAACAGACTCAAGCTCATTGTCCCCTATTTTTCTGCCCTGTAAATCTTGGTTTTTGGTGAAATAATAAGCAGATCCTGTAAAAGTATTAGTACCACTTCGAGTTACTGCGTTGATACCAGCACCTGTGAACCCACTTTGAGTGACATCAAATGGTGCAATGTTTACAGAGATTTGCTCGATTGCGTCCAAAGAAATTGGTTGTGCATTTCCACCTGGAAGTGGGTTTCCACTTAAGCCGAAGCCGTTATTGAAGTTTGCACCATCAACCTGAAGGTTGTTGTATCTTGAATCTCTACCTGCAAACGAAGTTCCATTTGCCTGAGGAGTCAATCTGGTGAATTCAGTTACCGAACGATTGATTTGTGGTAACTCCATCAATTGCTTGGTAGATACGCTAGTAGAAGTACCAGTTCTGTTAGAGTCGAACTCGGAAGACTTGCTACTACTTACGATTACTTCTCCTAACTCTGTGCTGTCGTCATTCAATATGCTATTCACCAAGTAGGGAGTTCCTAGGCTTAGGACAATCCCTGAATAGGTAGAATTTTGATAGCCAATAAAGCTAATAGTAACTGTATATGGACCACCAATTCGCATGTTTGCAATATTAAATCGTCCATCTAAGTTTGAAACTGCACCATATCTTGTTCCTGATGGCTCGTGCATGGCAACTATGTTTGCCCCCGGGAGTACCTCACCATTGGCATCGACAACTTGCCCTTGGATAGAACTTGTCGTAACCTGTCCAATCGTTTCCCCATAGCCTAGCGCTATTACGAAAAGGATTAGGATACTTTTAAGTAGATTTTGCCTCATAATTTATACGTTTTAGATTTACTACGTTGGTTTAAATGAAATCTAATACAAAGGTAAAACCCTGAACTTTCTGATTTGAGTAGTTATCATTAAGTTTTACGCATCAATTTTAACTTTTCTTAACAATTTCATAACATTGAATAATGAGACAAATCCTGAAAGATTTGAAATTATTAAAATAATATTCTGATTTTTGAAGATATAAAGTGGGTTTTCAAAATATTATATGTTTAAGAAAAATTAAAGATTACGGATTTGTTAATTCCCATAAAGACAGAATTCTATTTGGTTAAACTGTTAATCTACAAGTAGAACATAATTATATTTTAGAATTTTCAAAATTATAAACCATTGGCTAAGAGAGGACTTATCTGGTTATATCTGTTTTTGATCGCTACAATGGCAGATATAGCTTTCGTTTTAGAAGGTAACATTGACTTCAGGTTTTACTCCAAGCCTCTGATTTTAATATCTTTAACTGCTTATTTCTATCAAGTTAGCAAACCTGCCTCTCAGACTCTTTTAGCTAAGGCCGTCTTGTCAGCATTGATTTTCTCTTGGATCGGAGATATTTTATTGCTCTGGGACGAGTTTTTTATCTACGGTTTAGCGTCTTTTTTAATAGCGCAAGTTTGTTACATCATTGCTTTCAAAGTAGCCCAAAAATCTCCTGAGTCACTTTTCACCCATAACTTTGTAAAAACTTTTTTTATCAATCTCCCCTTTTACTTCCTCGCTGCCTACATTTACTACCTCATCAATCCTAATCTTGGAGGATACAAAATGCCAGTGATCGTCTATACAATTGTAATGGTCAGCATGGTCACTACGGCAAGAGAGCGATTTGGGAAAAGCAATCCAGCCTCATTCTGGCAGGTATTATTAGGTGCGAGCTTATTTTTCGCCTCTGATGGTATTATCGCTTTAAATCGTTTTTACCAAGCTTTTCCAGAAGCTGGAGTCCTTATCATGGGGACTTATGCTACCGGACAGCTTTTGATCGTAATGGGAATCCGATCCTTTTTGATCCAACCAAAATAGGCGGAATTTTTTTCGCCCTTACCACTAGACTAGTGAGATTTGATTTGACTCCAAAACGAATGGATATCGCTTTTTTTCAACACAGAGAAATCCTTGTCCAATAGGCTTCGTATTATTGATTTAAGCATCAGAAGTGTATTTTGATTTTCTTCCCCACCACGTTGGGGAATTAATAATTATAGCTATTCCAGATTTTCTCTAACTAAAAATGCCCCCAAAAAGTGTCTAACTTTTTGGGGGCACATCCTGTGAGT
>CAWUWQ010000127.1:0-8034 GCA_963926065.1 uncultured Algoriphagus sp. | reverse complement strand
ATCATAAGACATCTTCAAAATCTTACTCTTTTCAAGTGTTTCGATATATTCATAGGAAGGTTGCCTAGTGATAAAAGAGTGCATTGCCGTGACAAACTCACCATTCAGCGTGAATGAAACTGTGATTTCACGATTCTCTCTTATGTAATAACTACGTGCAGAGCCTTCATTAATGTAATAGAGGTAGTTGCTGATTTCTCCTTCTTTGACTAGAATAGCCCCTTTCTCGACCTCAAAGACTTCCATCCTATCAGTAAAGGCCTGTTTTGCCTCCATCGATACTCCTTGAAATTTTTCTAATATCGTGATGAAATTGTCCATTTTATTTGCTTAAAAGATTCTGATATGCGTCCTAAATCAAAAAACTTCTTTTTGCTTGATTGAGTTAATTTAAAAATATCCTCGACAAGATTGTTGGATTTAAATAAAAAATAAGACCTTTTTGAAAATTGAAAAATTTATTTCCCTAATCATCAACTTAAAATCCTTCAAATCAATGAAAAAGCTTTTTCTATTTATTGCAGCCTTTGGCTTATTCTTCGTGGCGCATGCTCAATTTGGAATTAGAGCCGGATTGAGTTCTGGAAACTTTTCAGACACCAATTTTAATGCGAAACTTGGGTTTCATGCCGGAGGATATTACCGATTTGGTACTGGATTTATCTCCGTAGAACCTGGAGTTCAATATTCCATTAAAGGATATGAAGGTAATGTCAAATCAACTGGAGCAGTGATTTCTGAAAAATTAAATTATGTTGATATTCCGGTGCTCATTCGTTTGAATATTTATCCATTTCTAAATGTATTTGCTGGTCCGCAAGCTTCCCTTTTATTGTCGAGAAAATATGAATTGGATGGCAATACGGATACTAGTACTGAGGTGATTAGTGGTTACGATCTAGGCGGGGTAGTAGGTCTGGGTGTTAGCATTCTCTCTGGGGTTAATTTCCAGATAAGTTATGATTTAGGATTAAAAAGCTTGAATTATTACAATACTGATGTAAAAAACCGTGTATTAAAGTTATCAGTTGGTATCGATCTTTAACTCGAGCTTACAACTAATAAAATCCTGATAGATCATCAGGATTTTATTTTTTAAGTCGATCAGGATTATCCTGAATGAAAGATTTCCAGCCAGCATTACGTCCTCTGGTTTGAATTCTTCCATCATGAAAATGATGACAAAGCGCCACCGCCAGAGCATCTGTAGCATCTAGCATTTTGGGTAATTCAGTTAGGTTAAAGAGTGTTTGGAGCATGGCAGCTACCTGCTCTTTTGAAGCATTTCCATTTCCAGTTACAGATTGCTTGACCTTTTTCGGAGAATATTCAGTGATCGGAATGTCTCTAGCCAAAGCTGCGGCCATAGCTACTCCTTGTGCACGGCCAAGCTTCAGCATAGATTGAACATTTACTCCATAAAAAGGTGCCTCCAGGGCAACTGAATCCGGAAGAAACTCTTCAATGATTCCTGTGATTCGTTCAAAAATCTTTTGGAGTTTCAGTTCGTGAGTTTCGTATTTCTTCAGGTGAATTACGCCGTATTGCAAGAGTTTATATTTCTTTCCTTCGGTCAGAATAATGCCATAACCCATGACATTTGTGCCGGGATCTATCCCAAGGATGATTTTTTCCTTTGATTCTTTTTCTTGTTCTTTGCTCACCCCTGCAAGTTAGCCCAAAAGATGCTAAGTTTTTACCTGATCTGGTCCACCTGCTACCTCATTTTACTCTGGCTTCTAAGCCGTACCTGGAGATTGGAGGATATCAAAGTACCTTCTGCCAAAAACGATTTTAAAGTTTCCCTTCTAATTCCTTTTAGAAATGAAATCGGAAACTTACCATCCTTAGTAAATGAGATTCAAAAGCTTCAACCTTCTATTTACGAAGTGATCTTAGTTGATGATCACAGTGAAGATGGTTCAAGGAAGTTCCTAGAGAATTCATTTCAGGATTTAACAAATATCAAAATTTTTAAAAATAAGGGTTTTGGGAAAAAGGAGGCCGTTTCCTTGGGGGTTTCAATTGCTTCTGGAGAAATTATTTGTTGCTCAGATGCAGATTGTAGATTTAATGAAAATTGGATTGAAAATATTACTATGCCTTTTAAGTTTGAGTCTGTTCAGCTAGTAGCTGGACCAGTTATTTCTTCAAGTGCAACTTCCTTTTTTTCTAGTTTTCAACAAATCGAATGGGGAAGCATTCTTTTAGTAACGAATTACTTTTTCACAAAATCAAAGCCCTTGATGTGTAGCGCCGCCAACATGGCCTATCGTAAATCAGCATTTGAAGAAGTCAATGGATACCAGGGGAATCTTGATTATTCTTCTGGGGATGACGAGTTTTTACTCAAGAAAATTGCGGAAAAATTTCCTGAAGGAAGCTGTGTGTACGTCAAAAAAGCGGGGGCTTTAGTGTATACCGAATCTCAAAAAAACTGGTCAGCATTAGTACAACAACGAATTCGTTGGGCCTCAAAATGGCGTGCTCATCGATCTGTCACACATGCATTTTCGGCGATATTATCATTTCTGACTCAATTTGTTTGGTTAGCATCATTTCTACTCCTTTTTCAAGGAGTCCCTGGAATGATTGTTTTTTTGATCGTTTGGATATTAAAGGTTTTAGCAGAACAAAATGCACTAGCACATCCTCTAAAAACCTATCTTATTCGCCAGAAACAGCTTAATTTTATAGGCACTTCTTTCGTTCATCCAATATTTGTTTTGACTGTGGGATTTGCCGCTTTGAGAGGAAAGTTTAGCTGGAAGGGCAGGAGCAATGTTAGAAGTGTTATTTTAGCCAATAAATCTTGAAAATGAGCGAGACCGAATTTGAATTATTAGACGAATTGTATTTTGTCCAGCATTACTCTTACATCAAAGAGACCTTGAAATGGGAGGACGAAAGAATTCTCGATGCGCTGAGTTTACTTTATGAGCAAGGGCTGATCAAATGCCTGAGATCACCGGATGAAGAAATTTTTGGAAAAGTAAATTTCACTGAAGAAGGCGATTCACTTTTTTTCTTGGCGACAAAAAAAGGGTTAATGGTTCATAACACAATTTGATTTTGCTGACAGAGAAAAATAAATACCAGCGAAAAGAGCTGGAGCTAAAAGCCCTCCTCGAAATTACTCAGGCAATCAACGAAAATCAGTCGGAGGGAGTGCTTTTGAATATATTCAAATTCACCTGCCTTGTCCATTTGAATATCAAATCGCTGATTTTGTATGTGGCCAAAGACGGCGAATTTGAAAATAAAATTTCCCATGGGGTCAAAGGGACTATTCCAAACCTGATTCCAAAAGGGCAAGTATTGGATAAGAGGTCCACCGGTGAACTTAAATTGATGATTAGTCCCGAATATTCATTTAATGAGCTGGAAACCTATCTGCCGGTTTATCACAAGAATCAAATGCTTGCGATCCTTTTTCTCCGGAGGAAAGATCCTGACTTGGAATTGGACTTAGATTTTACCGAAGCGATCACCAAAATTTTGGTGGTGGCATTGGAGAATAAGCGTTTTGCGCGCGAGCAGCTTTCTCAGCAATTGCTCAATCGGGAGATTGAAATTGCCTCTCAAGTTCAGCAGATGCTTTTCCCGGCAAAGCTTCCCAATACCGATGTTTTGAAGGCCGAGGTGACCTATTTTCCACATAGTTTGGTGGGCGGAGATTACTACGATTTGATTCAGAAATCTGAAGATCAAATCTATTTCTGTATTGCCGATGTCTCTGGAAAGGGAATTTCGGCAGCACTCTTGATGTCTAATTTTCAGGCTACCCTTCGGACTTTGCTTCGGAGTGATACTGATCTGGAGACAATCGTCAATCAGCTCAATTTCACCTTGTTTGAAAACACAAAAGGTGAACGTTTTATTACTTTTTTTCTTGGCTATTTGGATCGGAAAACCGATACACTCCATTATGTGAATGCTGGGCATAATCCGCCAGTCCTCTGCTGGGAAAAAGATAAAAAAAGTGAAACGCTAGTTGCAGGTACTACAATCCTTGGGGCATTTGAGAAACTACCGTTCTTAGAAATTGGAAAGCGAGAAAATCTAGAAAGTTTTACCATTCACCTTTACACTGATGGATTGACAGAGGCGATGAATAAAAGTGAGGAGGAATTTGGAGAGGAGCGGTTTGAAGAGTTTGTTAATTCAAATTTATGCGTCGATCCAGCTGATTTTCATCGTGATTTTCTCAAACAAATCAATCTGTTTTCGCAAGGCGTACCTCTTAAAGATGATCTAACGCTACTCAGTTTACGATTCAGCTAGTATGGTTTTTCATTCGGTTCCGACTTTGATCCAATCCTTTTTCCCAAAAAGAACTTGGAATAAACCCGATGGCGGTCAAAAAATTTATTTGACTTTTGATGATGGCCCTGTGCCAGGAGTTACAGATTATGTGCTGAATGAACTGTCTAAACGGAAAATGAAAGCGACATTTTTCATGGTGGGGGCAAATGTTGAAAAAAGCCCATCATTGGCAAGGGAAGTGATTTTTGAAGGAAATGGAGTAGGGAACCATACGTTTCATCATTTGGATGGATGGAAAACTAGATTAGAAGATTATTTGACAGACGTCGAGGCATGTAATCAAATTCTAGAAAAAACGTTGAATGTAAAGTCTAAGCTTTTTCGTCCACCTTATGGGACTATGACTGGACCTCAGGCCAAAGACATAAGAGAAACCCATGAACTCATTATGTGGAATGTACTCACAGGTGATTACGATAGAAGTCTTTCTCCTGATCAGGTTTTAAAAAATACCCTAAAGCATATCAATTCTGGAGCTATAGTGGTACTGCATGATCAAGAAAAAACTAGAGATATAATCAGGAAAGTGTTGCCTGATTTGTTAGACTTTCTCGCTGATCAAGGTTTTCAACCAGCAATTTTATGATGATCCTAGCTACCTCAGTCATTGTTATGCTCGTCTTACTTCTTTTGGGGTTTGAATTGTTGCGAATCAGTTTTTTTTGGAAAAACCATGAAAATCCTCCCATTTCTTGGCCAACCGTGTCCGTTTTGATAGCAGCAAGAAACGAAGTCAAGTTTCTGCCAAGGCTTTTGGCATCATTGGAGCAATTAGAATATCCGAATGAGAAAATAGAATTCTTGATTATCGATGATGCAAGTGAGGATCAAACTGGAGAAATTATTTCAGCTTGGTGTAAAGGGCATGTGAATAGGAAAGGATTCAATTCCCTCAGGGATGGAGTTGGTTTTCAAGGGAATAATGGAAAAGCAGCCTCGCTGGCTACCTTATGTAAAGCAGCTACAGGTGATTTTTTATTTTTCACCGACGCCGATTGTCAGGTGAATTCGCAGTGGATCAAAGCAGGTGTTTCTTCTTTTAATCCCAAAATAGGGATCGTTATCGGGATTACTAAAGTGGAGTCCAACTCAATTTTAGGGAAGTTTCAGGAGTTGGAATGGTGGAATACCCTCGGACAAGTGAAAATTGCTGCTGACTTAGGTCTTCCGACTACAGGTTTGGGAAACAATATGATCATTCGAAAGGCCACTTATGATCTGTCGGGTGGATTTGAACAGACCACCAAAAGCCTTACAGAAGATTTAGTGATATCAAGATTGATTCACCAAACAGGGTTTCAGCTTGCTCATCAAATCAGCCCTCAGCTACTTGCGTTTACTAAGGCAGAAAAGGATCTGAAGACTCTTCTCAATCAACGTAAGCGCTGGTTTAGTGGCATTTTGACACTTCCGCTTTTCTGGTTGATTCTTTTGAATCTGCAATTCCTCTATCTACCGGCACTATTATTTTTTGCTTTTCACTTTCCTTTACTTGGAATTTTGCTTTTCACACTAAAATTATGCCTTCATGGATCAATAATTCGTGTACTTTTATCTCGGACAGGTCAAAAGATCAACTGGATATTTTTCTTGTTTTTCGATTTTTATACTTTCCTGATCAATGCCCTTACGATTCTTTACTACTTTTATCCTGCTAAAATTAGCTGGAAATCCAGAAGCTACCCATGAATTTTATAGATACACACGCCCATATTTACTCCGCCAAGTTCGATGATAATCGGGATCAGGTTATACAAGACATCCTGAAATCAGGTGTTTCCAGAGTTTATATGCCCAATGTGGACTTGGAAAGTATCGATGCAATGTTTGCCTGCGAGGAGAAGTATCCAGGAGTCTGTATCCCGATGATGGGACTTCATCCCTGTGATGTCAAAGCTGACTTTGAAAGCCAGCTGAAAGTAATGGCCAAATGGTTAGAAAAACGACCATTTGCTGCCATAGGAGAAATTGGACTGGATTTGTATTGGGATAAGACCTTCTTTGAGCAACAAAAAGCCGCTCTTCAGATTCAGATCAATTGGGCAAAAAGTAAAAATCTCCCTATTGTTTTGCATTGCCGTGAATCTATGGATGAGACCATTGAGATAGTTCGGTCTAATCAAGATGGATCGTTAAGAGGTATTTTCCATTGTTTTAATGGAAATCTTTCTCAGGCAAAAGCGATTATAGAAATGGGTTTTCTGTTGGGAATCGGAGGAGTGGCCACTTATAAAAACGGAGGTTTGGATAAGGTTATTCCTGCAATTGGGCTCGATCATCTAGTTTTAGAGACAGATGCGCCCTATTTAGCACCGGTCCCCTTTCGGGGGAAACGAAATTCTCCTTCATATATCCCTTTCATTGCGGAAAAAATCGGAGATTATTTACAGCTGTCAAAGGAGGAAGTAGGAAGTAAAACAACAGAAAATGCCTTGAACCTATTTAAGGATTTTAAGCTATGAATTATAAAATTGTCAGATTAAACACTTCATTGAGAACGAGTAAGACTTCATCTGTCCTTATCATATATACCGGTGGAACTTTGGGAATGGCATACGATGACTCAGGTGCATTAGTGCCTTTTAACTTCGGTCAGATTCTTGAGAAAATCCCAATACTTTATAATATGAACATTGCCATTACGGTGATTTCATTTCCTGAGCCGATTGATTCCTCCAATGTCTCAATGTCACACTGGCGAGATATGGCTTACATCATTAATGAGAATTATGATAGCTACGATGGGTTTGTCGTATTACACGGTACTGATACAATGGCCTACTCGGCATCGATGCTTAGTTACATGCTTCAAGGATTGAATAAACCTGTGATTTTCACAGGAGCGCAACTCCCTATTTCAGCGATGCGATCTGATGCTCGGGAGAATTTAATGACTGCTTTGGAAATTGCTACGGCTAAAATCAATGGAAGTCCTATCGTACCAGAAGTCTGTATTTTTTTCAATCACATGCTTTTGAGAGGGAATAGAGCTAAAAAAGTCCAAAGCGTACATTTTGATGCATTTGAATCTGAAAACTATCCTCCTCTTGCAGAATCAGGAATCGTAATTGACTACCATACTGCAGTGATCAGACCGCTTGAATCTCAGAAGAAATTAATCAATCGAAGTAAGCTGGATAATAATGTCATGGTTCTAAAGCTTTTCCCAGGGATTACCGACAAAATCATGGATGCTTGCTTTGCTATTTCCGGATTAAAAGGGGTCGTGCTCGAAACCTACGGATCTGGTAATAGCCCAAGTGAAAAATGGTTTATGGGATCACTGGAGCGCGCAATCAAAAATGGGATTATCCTACTGAACGTATCGCAATGCAATGGTGGTCGAGTCATCCAAGGTAGATATGAGACGAGTAGAGAGCTATTAAACGTAGGAGTAATCAGTGGGGCAGATATGACCACGGAAGCAGCGATTACAAAACTGATGTTTTTATTAGGTCAAGAGAAAAGCTTGGAAGATGTCAGGCGGAAGCTTATGGTTCCACTGGCAGGGGAAATGACTGCTTAATTAGATTTTCATTCTATTTTCTTGTAAAGTTTGGAAAGGGGAGTAATAATAATTTCATTTGCACTCCGATTCGCAATCGAGCCGAAATCAACACAGAGAGGTGTCCGAGTGGCTGAAGGAGCACGCTTGGAAAGCGTGTATACTCGTGAGGGTATCGAGGGTTCGAATCCCTCTCTCTCTGC
>CAWUWQ010000126.1:0-2714 GCA_963926065.1 uncultured Algoriphagus sp. | reverse complement strand
TCTTGAATTTGATTTTCACCTTCTGAACCAGTGCATGCAAGATTAACAAAGAGCAGAAATAGAATGAGCTTTAAATTAGATTTCATTTTCGTATTGATTTACAAAAAAAAGCTAGTAGCTTTTTTTTGTAAATCAAACTATTTCAGAATGATAGGTGGGGAATGATGTAATAAATGGGCTCCAATCAAATCTTATTCTTCCATCAATTTCTCCAAAATTTTGATTGCTGCCTCTGACAACACAGTCCCTGGACCAAATATGGCAGCAACTCCCGAATCATGAAGAAATTCATAATCTTTTGCTGGAATCACGCCACCTGCGACTACCATGATATCTTCACGCCCCTGCTCTTTGAGGGCTTGGATAAGTTGAGGAACAAGGGTCTTGTGACCAGCGGCCAAGGATGATGCACCAACAACATGGACGTCATTTTCTATGGCTTGAGCGGCAACTTCCTCTGGGGTCTGAAAAAGTGGCCCGATGTCCACATCAAAACCCAAATCAGCGAAACCTGTAGCAATGACTTTTGCCCCACGATCATGGCCGTCTTGACCCATTTTAGCGACCATGATTCGAGGTCTTCTTCCTTCGATCGAAGCGAAAAGATCTGAGAGTTCAGTAGCTTTTTTAAAGGATTCTTGGTCTTTCATAGCTGATGCATATACGCCTGAGATGGATTGAGTTTTTGCTTGATGTCTCCCGAATACTTCCTCAATCGCCATCGAGATTTCACCTAAAGTAGCTCTTTCCCGAGCTGCCTGAATAGCTAATTCTAACAAATTGCCTTGGCCTGACTTAGCAGAAGCTGTCAGGGCTTTCAAGGAAACGTTTACCTCAAGGTTATTTCTACTTGACTTCAAGGACTTCAATCGTATCAATTGGGACTCGCGTACCGCTTGATTGTCAACATCCCGGACCTCTATATTGGATTCTTCATCTACTTGATAGCGATTGACTCCTACGATCACATCTTTTCCACTGTCAATTCTTGCCTGTTTTTTGGCAGCAGCCTCCTCAATCCGAAGCTTCGGAAGACCGGCTTCAATTGCTTTTGCCATGCCACCCAACTCTTCTACTTCCTCAATCAGTGACCAAGCCCGTTCAACCAATTGGTCCGTCAAATATTCCACATAATAGGAGCCTCCCCAAGGATCTACGGTTGCAGTTACTCCAGTTTCTTCTTGAAGTACCAGTTGGGTATTTCTAGCAATTCTGGCTGAAAAGTCCGTCGGCAAGGCGATGGCTTCATCCAGTGAATTGGTATGTAAAGACTGGGTATGCCCCATCACGGCTGCCAGTGCTTCAACAGCTGTTCGGGTGACATTATTGAAAGGATCTTGCTCAGTAAGCGACCAACCTGAAGTTTGGCAATGGGCACGAAGCATCAAGGATTTATCTGATTTGGGATCAAACTGCTTCACTATTTTTGCCCAAAGCAATCTTCCTGCTCGCATTTTGGCTATTTCCATTAAGTAATTCATCCCTATCGCCCAAAAGAATGAGATTCTCGGTGCAAAATCATCGATATCTAAACCTGCTTTGATTCCAGTCCTCAAGTATTCCAAACCATCGGCAAGGGTATAAGCCAACTCAATATCTGCAGTGGCTCCAGCTTCTTGCATGTGATAGCCCGAGATAGAAATTGAATTGAATTTGGGCATTTTCTGGGCCGTAAACTCAAAAATATCTGCAATGATTCGCATTGATGGCAGAGGAGGATAGATGTAGGTATTGCGAACCATAAACTCTTTCAGAATATCATTCTGAATTGTACCACTCAACTGTTCAGGTGAAACTCCCTGTTCTTCTGCCGCTACGATATAAAAAGCTAAAATTGGAATAACCGCCCCATTCATCGTCATCGAAACGGACATCTCATCAAGAGGAATCTGATCAAAAAGGATTTTCATATCCTCGACCGAATCGATCGCGACACCTGCTTTACCGACGTCCCCGACCACTCGAGGATGATCGGAATCATAACCTCTGTGGGTGGCCAAATCAAAAGCTACAGAAAGTCCCTTCTGGCCTCCAGCAAGGTTTTTCCGATAAAAGGCATTGGATTCTTCAGCGGTAGAAAATCCCGCATATTGCCTTATTGTCCAAGGCCGCTGCACATACATGGTGCTGTAGGGACCGCGGAGATAGGGAGCTTTGCCAGCGATGAATTTCAAATGACCGATATGGGCAACAGATTCTTGATTCAGTATAGGCGGAACATTGATTTGTTCTGCGGTTTCCCATTCTGATTCCTCCGAAGAATCAAGCTTGTTTTTGGCAGCACTTTTCCAATTTTTAAAGTCTGGTCTCATAGCTGATTCGATTTTTCAGTTTCTACTAAATAGCTTGCGCTACTTGGCCGTAATTCGTAATCTTCAAATTCTGTTTTTGAAGGACTTAGTTTGAATGAATCTTCATTTTTGAGTTCATAGCTATTTACACCAATGAGTATTTTGTGCTTTTCTAGCACTTTTCTTTGGGTTTTAGTAGCTGTTTTTTTGATTTGAGTATGAATAGTTCGATTCATGAAATTTGCAGTCCAGCCCCCTTCACCCTCTAAAATTTCCAATTGCTTCAAGACTAGGTTAGAGATTTCTTTTTGGAGACTTTCGAGATAATAAGACCCCGCGCCGGGATCTATCACTTTATTCAAAAAACTTTCTTCGCTGAGAATGGTGGATACATTTCTTGAGATCCGTTTGGAAAGCACATCG